>JAFARV010000764.1 GCA_019245255.1 Acidobacteriaceae bacterium
TGACGCAGGAACTGCCGCCGATCGATGCCGGAGTTGACCGCCTTCTTAACCACAAAGGTTCCTTGAGCATTAAATCATCCCGTCGTGGCGTTCGCGGCTGATAGCTTGCAATCGAATACACCCTCACAGCATCTCCTTTGCATGCGCAACCGCAACGCGGGCGAGAACGAGCCTGACGAAAACCACTGATGACGCACGGTTTCCTCGAGGTCGATCTCCGCGCCGTCGCAACCTGGCTCATATGTCTGGCCTCCATCGCGCTCGTGCTCATTCGCCCTAAAGGGTGGCCAGAAGCCATTTGGGCCGTCACCGGTGCATGCGTGTTAACACTTTCCGGCCTGATCTCGCCCGCCCGCGCAGCACACGCGGTCGGGAAGGGAACTGACGTCTATCTCTTTCTCACGGGCATGATGGTCATCTCTGAACTGGCTCGCTGTGAAGGCGTTTTCGACTGGGTCGCAGCCCTGGCTGTTCGTGCATCGCATGGATCACGCACCCGGCTCTTTCTGCTGGTCTATGTTGTCGGAACGCTCGTTACCATTTTCCTGTCGAATGATGCAACGGCCGTTGTGCTCACGCCTGCCGTTCTCGCTGCCGTGCGCGCGGCGCAGGCGGATCCTCTGCCTTATCTGCTCATCTGTGCGTTCATCGCGAATGCCGCAAGCTTTGTGCTGCCGATCTCGAATCCCGCCAATCTTGTCGTCTATGCCGGCGCCATGCCTCCACTCAAAACCTGGCTCGTGACCTTCGGCCTGGCCTCGGTCGTCTCCATCGTCGTCACTTATTTCGTTCTGTATAAACTCGCGACAAAATATCTGGCGGGTGCCCTAAGCACGAGTCCACCGCTGAAGCCGCTCTCACCCGGCGGCAAACTAACTTTATTCGGGATTGCGTTCCTCGCGATCGTCCTCATGATCTGCTCAGCCATCAATGTCGATCTCGGTGCGCCTGCCTGCGCTGCGGGCCTGCTCGTGCTCCTCACCATCTCCTTTCGCGATCCAGGCACGTGGCGAGACGTCGCAAAAGGCGTCGCCTGGAGTGTATTGCCGCTTGTCGCCGGCCTCTTCGTGCTGGTTGAAGCCCTCGATGCCACCGGCGCGCTGCACCAGGCCGTCCACGCCCTCGATAACCTGAAGCACTGGCACTCCCGCCTTGCGGCCTTAGTTTCCGGCTTTGCCATCGCAATCCTTTCTAACTTGATCAACAACCTGCCTAGCGGTCTCATTAGTGCTGCTGCCATCAAAGCCGCTCACGCAACCGGCTCATTGCGCGACTCCGTTTTAATCGGAGTCGACCTCGGTCCGAATCTCTCCGTTACCGGCTCGCTTGCCACCATCCTTTGGCTGATCGCAATTCGCAGAGAAGGATTGAACGTCACCTTCTGGGGCTTTTTCAAATGGGGCCTGCTCGTCATGCCGCCGGCCTTACTGTTGTCGTTATTAGTACTGATCTTCTGAGCCACCTGACCCGCATAAAAACTGCTACGCTCTATCGAGGCCGGTTGAACGTGAGAAAAGCTTCCGACAACGATCCCCCGCGTTGTTCCTTTTGTCGCAAGGCGGACGTCAAGCTGATCTCAAATCCCAGCGATTACCCCCGCGCCTACATCTGCGATGAGTGCATTGCCGTTTGTGCTGACATCCTTGACGATGATAACGCCGATTCGCAAGCCGCGGAGCAAGAGGTTCCTCCCGAGAACACGCCTCATCCCTTGCTGAATCACCCACTGGCTTCGGAGTTAATGGAAGCCATCGAGCACTGGATTCGTGAACAGTCCCTGGGCAACGACGCTGCGACTGCGCTCTGCGATGTTCACGATATCGCTAGCCGGATGCTCGCGTCCTGAGTTGCAGTCGCCGGTGGCGCAAGCGACACCTCGGCCACGTTCCCGTATCTGTTAGTTTCGCCCGCCGGCCAGCCGCAGCTCACACAAATTCGCTATCCTGCGCATATGCGCGGACCCCTCCCATTCGCGTTCTTGGCTGCCGTTCTCAACATTTCCGCATTCGCCGACGTCTATCAGGTCACGAAAATAACCATCGCTGGCCACGAGTCTGTTTCCGCGTACTATGCAAAGGGCCACAAGGTGCGCTCTGAAAACTGGAAGGGCTCCGGATTCGATCAGGTCTTTACCATCAGCGATCTCGATCACCGCGTCATGTACGCTGTAGATCCGCGCTCGCGAACTTATATGGAAATGCGCTTCAGTGGACCGGATCTTCTGGTCTCTCTCGCACAGCTCATCGCCCGTCCTCCGCGCCTGCGCGAATCCGGCAGAACTGTCAATGTTTACTACGATGTAACGGATACCGGAGAGACTGAGCAGTTCTTCGGTCGTACTGCCCGCCATCTCTTCGTCCGTGAACGGCACGTGGCCCAACCCGGCGCTTGCGACGGTTCTTATGAAGTGAACAAGGACGGTTGGTACATCGACAGCATGGCACCGCAGGCGCGCTCATCTTACTTCTTAGTAGCCGGTCGCATTGGGTCAAGCCTTTGCCGCGACACCATCATTTCGCACGGCTCTCCTCCGCCGGGCATCGCTGTGTGGGAAAGGGATGGCGACGCCACTCGCGAAGTCCTCGAGTTCTCGAACGCTCCCCTGCAAGAGAGCCTCTTTCAGATCCCCACCGGTTTCAAGAAGGTCGATGCTGTGCCCGGATATCCACACACAACCTGGAGTACTCAAATGCAACTGGAATGGGCCCAACTGGTGTGGGCCGTTGAATCCTGGTTCGAATAACGCTCCCCGCAAGGAATCAGAAGACACTCCAGCATCTCTCCCGTACTGGTCCCGCTTATTAAGTACTGGTACGTCAGCTTAGTTATTTCACTCTACATACGACTTTCGTACCTATCTATTAGCCCCATTGGGGTAATTGTTACTCGGGCTAATCCGATGTTAGTGTTTCATTCGGAGAGGAATGTCTTAATGCGCCGATTCACTCAATTACTCTGGGGGACCGTTGCTATCCCTTTAATTCTTGCCGCTCAACAGCCCGCGAACCCCATCGCTTCCGATTCACCGAGCCAGGTCGGCTATGCCTCTAATTTGAACCTTGCGGATTCCATCATCAACATCACAAATACCGGCTCACTTGGTGCGAGCCTCTATGGCCCAGGGTTCGGTGCTCCCACAGGCAACATTTGCGTGAACGTTTACGGTCTCGATCCCGGTGAAGAACTCATCTCGTGCTGCTCCTGTCTGGTTACGCCAGATGGGCTCGCGTCGCTATCCGTCAACAAGGACATTTTGAGCAATACGTTGACGGCGTTTGAGCCGACTTCCGTAGTAATCAAACTAATTGCTACTCCTGCCGGCGGCACGGGTACCGGTACCAGCTGTTCTCAATCCGCCGCTTTCCCGCCCGTCCAACCTAACCCTAATACACCTACTCTTGAGCCCAGTCTCGCGGCGTGGCGTACCACGGTACATACCACCGCGTTCGGCGCACCTGCCGTAACAGAAACACCGTTTACTCCGGCAACCCTCAGCTCCGGCGAAATCAGCAGTCTTACGAACCGTTGCAAATTCATCATCGGCAATGGCAGCGGCTCGGGCATTTGTAATTCTTGTAGAACCGGCGCATTCGGCGCGCTTAAGCTTAACCTCAAGTAACCGCAGCCGCCCAGGTAACTGCCCCGGGAGAAACTCGTTAGCACTAATAGACCTGACTCTGCGACCGCGCGGGGGGCCAGGCGAAAGTCGGCGGCCGATCGCGAGATCGGCCTATCATCGAAACATGCTCTTATTCGCTCAGGCAGTCGTCACGCTCGCCTCCGATTGGGCCTACTACGGCGGAGATCCGGGCGGTACCAGGTTCTCCCATCTTGCATCCATCAATCGCGCTAACGTACAAAACCTGAAGAAGGCATGGGAGTACCACACGGGTGCTCTCAGCCCGGTAACTGCCCTCAATAAGAAGGCTGCATTTGAATGCACGCCGATTCTGGTCAACGGCACTCTCTATCTGAGTACGCCTTTCGATCAGATCATCGCCCTCGATCCCGCCACCGGCATTGAGAAATGGAAGTACGATCCCGATGTCGACCGTACACACAGCTACTCTGAGGTTGCATCGCGCGGTGTATCCGCTTGGGTCGACTCCAAAGCCGCTTCGAATGTCCCCTGCCGTACCCGCATCTTTGAGGGAACGATAGACGCGCGCTTGCTCGCAGTCGATGCAAATACCGGACACGTATGCGACGGCTTCGGCAAAAATGGGTACGTCGATCTCACGGAGAATGTTCGCCTGCGTGATCGCGGCGACTACCAGGTCACATCGGCGCCTGCGATCTTAGGTGACCTCGTCATCACCGGATCTTCCATCGGGGATAATCGCGCCTTCGATGTGGAGCGAGGCGTCGTGCGCGCTTACGATGCACGTACTGGCGCATTACGCTGGAGCTGGGATCCCATACCTTGGAGTCCCGACCGAGCCCATCAAACCGGTGCCGCTAATGCTTGGTCTACCATTTCGGCCGACGCCGAGCGTGATCTCATTTTCATCCCAACTGGCAGTGCCGGTCCGGATTTCTATGGCGGTCTGCGCTCGGGCAATGATGAGCACGCCGATTCCGTAACTGCCCTTCGCGCTTCCACCGGTGCCTTCGTCTGGAGCTACCAGGTTGTTCATCACGATCTTTGGGACTACGACGTTGCTTCGCAACCTTCTTTAATCACGTTTCGCGGCCGCCCCGCCATCGCCGTCGCAACTAAAATGGGCCTGCTTTTTGTTCTCGATCGCGAAACCGGCAAACCTCTGCATGAGGTAAACGAAAAACCAGTTCCGAAAAGCGACGTGCCTGGTGAAGAAACTTCTCCTACACAGCCGATTCCCGCCTGGGACTCTCTCGTGCCACTCGGTTTGAAAGAGGACGACATCTGGGGTAACACGCCCGAAATGCGGAAAGCCTGCGCTGACAAACTCGCTTCCTTACGCAATGACGGCTTCTACACGCCACCCAGTCTCCGCGGGAGCGTGGTGTTCCCGGGCAATGCGGGCGGCGTGAACTGGGGCAGCCTGGCAGTCGATACGGAACACAGCATAGTCTACGCAAACACCAATCGCTTGGCCGGATCCGTTCGCTTGATCCCCCGCAACGAATACGTGAGTGAGCAGGAAAAGGCAGACAAGAACCGGTTCTTCGGCGAATTCGCGGCACAATCGGGTACGCCTTACGCGATGTATCGCGAGTGGTTACTCGTACCCGGCCCCATGCTCTGTAACAGACCCCCTTGGGGAGCGTTGGTGTCCTTTGACCTTTCCACAGGCAAGCTGAAGTGGCAGGCGCCTCTCGGTACACTCGTCCCCGGCATGGAAACCGGAACTCCTAATTTAGGCGGACCGATTGTAACTTCAGGCGGTCTCGTTTTTACAGCCGCCGCAATGGACACTTACCTACGCGCTTTCGATGCTCAGAGCGGAAAGGAAGTATGGAAGGCTGAACTGCCCGCCAGCGCCCAGTCCACACCCATGACCTATCAAATCGACGGAAGGCAATACTTGGTTATCTGCGCCGGTGGTCACGGCAAGCTGGGTTCTAAAATGGGCGACTCCGTTGTCGCATTCACTCTTGACGAGAGTGCCCCAGCTCGCCCGTGAGAGGCGAGTTCGATTCTGACAAAAGATTACCGCGAAAATTGTGAAAACATTCGAAAGACTGTTAGAACTTGCCTCGACACACGCATTCTTCGCCTGGGCTCTTCCCGCCGCCGTCTTTCTTTTGTGCGCGTGCCTGCCCCTCTCTGCTGCACAGAGCGCGTATGTGCGAACGCAGCGTACCGACTTTGTTCTCGGGAATGAGTACCTCGAGCGAACGGTCTCCATACAAAATGGCCATGCTTCGACGTCGCAATTTGAGAACAAGATTACCGGGCGAACCTACCCGGTATCCGGCAAGGAGTTTGAACTTCAGCTCATCTGGGAACGGCTGGGGTACCAGCCCGGATGGGAGAACCCTTGGACTCTGAACACGTCAGATTTCAAGCTGGATGACAACCGTGTCGAGGACGGCAGCAACGGCGCGAAGCGACTGATTTTCAGCTTGTCCAACCGGGAACGCGAACCGGCACTCAAGGTAGAACTCGTCTATGAGATACGGCCCGGAGATCCCGTCACTCGCCAGTGGCTGCAGCTGAAGAGCGAAGGCAAAGGTCGTCTCTTTGTTCACTACGCTGCCGTTCAAATGAACGAGTGGCAAGGCACAACCCTTCGCCTCGGCGGCTTTGGCCAGCCCATCTATTCCGATGACCTGTTCTGGGGATTAGAGTATCCTTCGGCCGTCAACAGCTTCAACGGCGCCACGATCTCGTTAGGATCTTACATCGGAATCGATATTGCTGCTAACGCGTTCACGACGGAGAAGGCGGTCGTCGGCGTTAGCATGAGCGGCAGAGTACAACAGGCTTTCTTCTCGTATATCGATTCCATCCGTGCCCAGCACGTTCGACCCTATGTTCTCTACAACACATGGTATGACCTGCAGCGCCTCGTCATGAACGATACGAACACCCGGCAGCGTGCAAGCGAACTGAACGACATTCTCCAGAAGAGGTACAAGCTCAGGCTGGATTCATTCGTCTTGGACGACGGCTGGGACAACATGAGGAAGCTATGGCAGATCGACGCGACCCGGTTTCCAAACGGGTTCCGCGATCTGGCTTCCTCGTTGACACAGATGGGCAGCGGATTGGGGATTTGGTTCGGGCCGGTGGGCGGCTATGACGATCGCTCGATTCGGATTGCAGCGGCGCGCAGCCAGGGCATGGAAATCGAATCCAGTGGTGATTTACTTTGTCTTGCCGGCCGTCACTATAGCGAGTACTTCGAAAATACTGTTCTGAACATGCAGAAGACGTACGGCGTCAACTTTTTTAAGCTCGACGGCATCCCGTTCGGTTGCAACGATCCGGATCACGGACATCCGACAGGCATTTACTCGCGCGAGGCTGACGAACGTGTTTTCATCGATCTTCTGAGCAAGCTCAGGCAGCAAAAGCCCGACGTGTTCTTGAACATAACCACCGGCATATGGCTCAGTCCCTGGTGGCTGCAGTATGCCGATACCGTCTGGATGGGTGGACATGACTACGGCTATCTAAGTAGTCTTCCGACTTTGAGCCCGCGGCAAAGTGCGTTGAGTTATCGCGACTCTGTTCTCTACGATGACTTTGTCCGTAACCAATTTCAGTTTCCTATCTCGTCCGTTATGACGCACGGTATCATTCGCGGTAAGTTCAACCTTTTAGGTGGCACTAATGAATCGCTCTCGGACTGGGAGGACGAACTTGTCCATTACGTTGGCGTGGGAAACATGATGGTTGAGCTGTACATCACTCCCGAACTGCTAAACAGTCAGGAGTGGGACGCCCTCGCTGGAACTTTGCGCTGGGCGCAGGTCAACCAACACCCGCTACTTGATAATTCAAAGATGATTTTGGGCGACCCTGCCCGCCGTGACCCCTACGGATTTGTTCACAGCTCTTCCGACAAGGCCATCATCATTCTTCGCAATCCTTTCGCGGAACCGCGGCTCGTGCGTCTGCCGCTGGATAATTCTTCAGGCTTTGAGCCGGCGGGGAAATCGTATCGGCTCGAGACATTGTTCCCGTTCCATACCTCCGAAGCTGGCCATTACTCAGATGGCGATACGATGAACCTTCATCTCGGTGCATTCGAACAACGCGTGCTCGAATTGAATGCCGAGACTGGATCGACTCCTTCCTTGCAGGTCACCGGCGCACGATACTCATTAGAAGCGAAGGCTCATGGGTCGGCCCTAGTTCACTTGTACGCGCCGCGCGGCGCAAATCGGACCATTGTAATTATCGGAAACAAGGATGAGAGGCATGAGTTCCGGCTTCGCTTCGGAACACCAGTACAGACCGAAAGCGTGCTGATGACCTCGGCTGCGCTTGTGGAATCGCCCTCGCCGGGTCAGACCAACGTTGATTTGCAGTTCCAGATCCCAGAAGACTTTCCGAAAACGACGGTCGCGCTGTTGTTTGAGCCCGAAGGGCAGCCGGCAAATATAGAGGCGAAAGCAACGGATAACGGCACTCCAACGCCGCTTAGCATTGAGAATGGCAAATTCGTTTGGCAATGGTTCTCGCTCATTCTGAAGCCCGGAACACACAAGCTTCGGTTCACATTCGAGCTTCCTCCTTCACTGGCTCAAGGCGGAAAGCTCTCAGCGTGGGCCATCAGCGAAAAACGTTTGGCGGAGCAGATTATCTCCATTACACTCGGCGAGGATCATGCTTCCACTGCAGAATCGGCCTCGCTGCCGGTCGATAACTCAATCGAGAAGATGACCGTTAAACTACTCGAGCAGACAATCCGGTGATCGCATCGGGTGCCGCAACCAGCAGCATGCCCAATTACAGTAAAGCTTGAGACCAAATTGGAGGAGTCGCGGACCCCATTGAGCGCGACGACTATTGCCCAGCCCGTAGGTTCAATTTCTCCACCGGTCAGCACGCCTGTGCCAAGAAATGTCGCCGTTGACGCCTACCGAGGTTTCGTCATGCTCCTCATGATGGGCGAGGTTCTCCGGTTTGCAGAAGTCTCCAAAGCACTCCCCTCAAACGTTTTCTGGTCAGTCCTGGCATATCACCAAACTCACGTGGAATGGGCAGGCTGTTCGCTGCATGACACGATCCAACCGTCCTTTTCTTTCCTCGTCGGCTTCTCACTTCCGTACTCGATAGCCAGCCGCCTGCGCCGGGGAGAAACTTTCGGCAAGATGTTGGCGCACGCGATCTGGCGATCGTTCCTTCTCGTCGCGCTCGGAATTTTTCTGCGCTCTATGCAGGGACCGCGGACTTACTTTACTTTTGAAGACACACTGACTCAGATCGGGCTCGGCTATACCTTTCTGTTTCTTTTAGGCTGTCGATCCGCTAGGTGGCACTGGAGCATTTTTGGCGCGCTTCTGTTTGGGTATTGGCTCGCATGGGCACTCTATCCCGCGCC
>JAFARV010000790.1 GCA_019245255.1 Acidobacteriaceae bacterium
CGGGACGAGAGATCCGCGTAGAACCTCTGACCAGTTCGGGTGTGCCAGAATCGCAGATCCAACGTAGGCGAGGAGCGCAAGAGCAAGGATCCGGAACAGATTACGAATGAACGTGTATGATCCCCAGATCTGCAGCACCAGAACTGTCAGCCCCGTGATCACTGCCATGACACCGATCGGAAGCGGAACGAGAATGTTCAAGGCCGCAGCCATCCCACCTATGTCTGCCGCAGCTTCAATCAAATTGCCTATGATCACGCCGCATAGCACCGTATAGAGAAACCATGGGGAATACCGCCTGCGAATGATGGCAAAAAGACCTTCGCCCGTAACGAGCCCCAGCTTCGAGGAAAGGTAGACGACTGCAACCATCATCGGGAAGGTAACTGGAGCCGTCCATAAGAATGAAGGCCCGAGTTTGGCGCCGGCACTCGCATAAGTTCCGATAGCCGAGGGATCGTCATCCGCGGCGCCGGTGATGAAACCGAGGCCGAGGGCTCGGATAACCGTGTGTTTTCTTTTGGAACGCTCTTGAATTCCCGCCTCGATAGGCGGCTGACCGAGGGTACTCATCTTTGGTTTGTAGACTCCGGAGCAGGCGGGAATCGCACTCCGGAATCCAAGGGGCCGCGGCCTCACTCGCTCCTGGCAAATTGGATGTGTGATCCGTATTGGACCTGCTGGCTGGAAATACAAAGATTGGGAAGGCGTGGTCTACCCCAAGCCGAAGCCGCGAGGATTCGACGAGCTCGAGTATTTGTCGCAGTACTTCGATGCCATCGAGATCAATACCTCGTACTATGGAGCTCCGCGCCCTGCCGCGGCGGCGAACTGGGTTCGTAGCATCGGTGGGAACCAAAGATTCAAATTCTCGGCAAAGCTCTTCCACTCTTTCACCCACGAGCGAAAACCTGCTCCGAATGACGAGAAAGAATTCAAAGACGGAATTGCTCCGCTCGTAGAATCCGAAAAGCTAGGGGCATTACTCGTTCAGTTTCCGTGGTCGTTTAAATCCTCACCCGAAAATCGCGAGTACCTGATTGACCTGCAGAAGCGTTTTCGCGAGTATCCCCTGGTCGTCGAAGTACGTCACTCAAGTTGGCTCGACGAGCAGATTCTGGATTTGCTGAGTGAGCTCGGTGTGGGCATTTGTAATATCGATCAGCCGTTGTTTCACCGGTCCGTAAAACCGGCCGCGCATGTCACTGCATCGGTCGGTTACGTGCGGCTTCATGGACGTAACTACAAGCAGTGGTTCTCGAAAGATGCGGACGTACGGGAAAGGTATGATCATCTTTACTCGCTCGATGAGCTGCATCCATGGCTGACGCGAGCAAAGCAAATCGCCGAAGACACAACCGATACTTACGTGGTGACGAACAACCACTATATCGGCAAAGCAGTTGTCAATGCTCTCGAAATCGCATCGATCCTCAAACGCGAGCCGGTACCGGTTCCACCGCCGCTCCTCGATAGCTATCCGGAACTGCGCGAATTCAGTCGATAGCTTCCATGAGCTACGCCGCAGAAAATCAAAAGAACTTTGTTTTGAAAGCTTCGTACCGTTGCCGCGCGATATTCATTTCTTCCGAAAACTGCGGCTCGCTTCGGATGTTCGCGAGCAGCGGATCCATCAAGAAATACGGATAACAAAAGAAGCCGTTCTGAATGCTTTGCCGTAGGGTTCGCAAGGCTGAGGCTTTGTCGCCAAGAACCGCGTAACTCTGCGCAATCTTAAAGGTTGCTTCCGGATCCCCGACGCCGCGCTGCAGAATTCTGCCTTCAGCATCATGAAGGAGTTCAAAAGCGTCCGGGGCGTCGTGCGCAATCGAATATGAAAGAGCCTTACCTATCTGTGTGTACAGCGTGGGGCCGAGCTGGTAGGCCCGGTCAAAATCCTTAGCCGCCCTTTTCCAGTCTTTCAGGTGAAATTCAGCAAATCCTCGATAAAACAACGGGAAGGGCTGGTTGCTGACGTCCTCCGGCAAGCTTCGAAGAAATTTCTCATATTGCCCGAGGTACAAGTAAGTGTTGAAAGCCGAACCGTTGGATTTGACTGACGGGTCAATCTTTCGCGCCAACTCGCACTCGGAAACCGAGTCCTGTAACATGCCCGCGAACCGGTAACCATATCCGAGTTCCCAATGAACAAGGGCGTTCTGTGGATTGTTTTTGATTGCATCCCGTAAGAGAGGCACCGCATCCTCCACCTTTCCCGTATCGATGAGCAGGTTGGCGAGAAATGTGGTTGCCTCGACTAGGTTGGGCTGCAGCGATAGAGCGCGTTCATAAGCTTCCTCCGCCTTTTTATACGTTTCACGCCCGCCAAATTCAAAGGTAGCGGTGGACGTGTAGGATTGTCCGAGATATGCCCAGGTCAGCGGATAGTTGGGGTCGAGCTCGATGGATTTTTCGAGCATTTTGATGGCTAGCGGGAAATTGTGGCTGCCCATCAGGTCAACCCCGCGCAGATAGTATTCGTAAGCGATCGGATTCACAGGCTGTTCGGCGCTCATCCGCTTCACTTCACTTGGGGTCAGGGTTAGGGCCAGATCCTTGATGATCCGCTGGGCAACGTAGTCCTGCACGGTCAAAAGCTTGTCAAAGGTCAGGTCGATCTGGCCGCGGCCCAGAATTCGTTCCGTCTTGACATCGACCAATTGATAGGTAATTCTCAGCTGATCTCCGTCGTTCAGGAAGTTGCCCGTTAGTAAGGTGTCGACGTTCAGCTCACTTGCGACTTTCGGAACGTCGATGGGTTGCCCTCTATATTTCTCAACAGCAGAAGAGGGCCGGACCGTAAGCGAATTTACTGACACAAGCTTCGTGATGACCGCATCGGCCAGCGAGTAACTGAGGAAATCATTGTTGGGATCCGGCCGGAGATTTCTAAGCGGGAGGACCGCCAGACTGTGCTGAGCGGCCGGAGAGTAGCTGTGGTTTGTAGCCTTCCGAAGTGCGAAGTAGCAAGTGGTTACGACGGCAGAGGTGAGGACGGCCAGGGCAGCCAGCGCCAACCAGCGTTGCAGGCGCCACGGCAGAACCGTTTCCGTAGGTGGCGTCTCCTGAAAAGCTTTTGACGACTCGGTTTGGAAATCCTTTGAAGCCGTTTCGCTCGAGAGATGTTCGAGGGGCGGGGGGTACGAGGCCGAATCTGGAACTCTCACGGACGTAAGCTCTCTTACTGGCGCCGCGAAACGGTAACCCCTCTTCGG
>JAFARV010000928.1 GCA_019245255.1 Acidobacteriaceae bacterium
GGTTACGAAGCCCGCTCTCTGAAACGCGTTTGGTTCTTCAGCGCCGAAATCGTGCATTCCGGGCATTCCTGCTACCGCGGTCCGGGGCGCCGTGTCGGACACTGAAGGAGAAGGCGTCGCACGTAGAGGGAACACCGATCGCGACACGCGCTTCGGGCGCGGCTTTGCGGGAACTGTGTGGCTACTGGGCTTGAATTTAGACAAAACTGACCAATCCGAGTATCACCTATCGAGCGCTTCCATTATCCCAGTGCCGCCGCGCCTTCCCGTGTCAGGACGGCGACAATGGTGGATGGCGCGAACGGACATTCTGTGACAGTAAACAAAGATCCAGGAGTGCTGGACCTCCGGCCAGGCTCCGGAAGTTCCGTGTCCTCTCTCTTAATTATCGGCAGTTTTGTGACCGATAAGCGGATTAAGCACCTTAATTTGGGCTGTTTTGCCGCCACGAATCATAAGAAATGAGTGTTCAGACCTCAAGCAAAGTGACGGGGTTAACGGAGCGTGCGCTCGCGGGCACCGGTTGGTCTACCATCGCGTCCGTCGGCAAGCAGCTCCTGACGATTGCCTCCGTCACCACCGTCGCCCGGGTTCTTGGCCCTCACGCGTATGGACTAATGGGCATGGCCGTGATCATCACGGGATTCATCAGCAACTTCCGGGACCTCGGTACGGCAACAGCTATTATTCAGCGCCGCAATGTTCCGCGCCTGCTGTATTCGAGCGTGTTCTGGTTAAACGTCCTGCTTGGGGTGGCTCTGTGCATCCTCGTGGCCGGTACGGCGCCCATCGCGGGAAGATTCTTCCACACCCCGGAAGTCGCGCCAATCCTTCGGGTGCTTTCGCTTTCACTCCTGATTGCGTCCTGCGGCGTCGTTCACCTCGCGATTCTCTACCGGGAAATGCGCTTCAAAGCTTTGGGATCAGTGGATCTCTCGGCCGCCCTTGCTAGCTACATTGTGGCGCTTACAGGAGCTTTGGCCGGCATGGGCGTATGGAGTCTGGTTTTCGCTAGCGTTATCGGTTCCATTGTCTCCACCGCGGGCTATTGGTTCTGCGCCCGCTTCCGGCCGCGTTTTGAGTTCGACTGGGCTGAGGTCCGGTCGATTGCCAGGTTCAGTTCCAATCTCTCCGCCTTCGGAATCGTGAACTACGGATATCGAAATGCCGACAACCTGATCGTTGGCCGCGTCCTTGGCAGTACCCCGCTCGGCTTCTACCAGATGGCGTACAACCTGATGCTGACGCCGATATCAAATATCAGCAGCGTCATCGCAGGGGTTCTGTTTCCAGCCTTTTCGAAGATTCAGGACGATAACGAGCGCTTCCGGAATGCCTATGTACGCGCCTGCATGCTCACCGCGCTCTTGACATTTCCCGTGATGGCTGGTTTGGGCGTTGTTGCCGACCCGATGATCCGCGCGGTGCTGGGAACGAAATGGTTAGGCGCCATTCGGCCCTTCCAAATCCTGGCGGCGGTGGGCCTGGTCCAGTCGCTTTACACCACTGTGGGCGTCATCTATCAGGCCAAAGGCCGGACCGATTGGATGTTCCGATGGGGCGTCGTCGTACTGATCACAACCGTCACCGCATTCCTGATCGGCGTCCGTTTCGGAATCAACGGCGTTGCGGCCGCTTACGCAATTACCTTCCTCGCCGTGCTGACAATCCCGGGTTTCGCCATACCGTTCCGCCTCATCGGCCTAAGTTTTTGGGATTTCGCCAGAGCACTTCTTCCGCAACTGCTGATAACAGGGGGTATGGCCGGGGTTTGTATTGCCTGGCAGATGGCTTTGGCGGCGCTCAGGATCGGGAACGCCTGGATCGTCCTGCTCTCGACATCACTCATCGGCGCTGGGGCATACGTCGGAGCTTTGGCCGTCAGCAGGCCAGACGTCTTGGACCTGGTGAATGAAATCTTGGGCAACTCCAGCCATGGCCTTGCGGCAACTGCGTTGTCGCTCCTCCGGCGCCTTCGTCTGCTGCGCTCATCGCCCGCGGCGGAGGCTGCTCCGGAAGCGGTTTAGCAGCGGGGCTTCTGGCCCAGTGCCGCCCGCAGCCAAATGAGCTGCCGATGCGCGGGATAGCCCGCGTGGAGCGCCCGCCATGCCGTCAGTTGGGACTCGTACGGCACTCAGTTGATGAGCCAGCTCTGATTAGTGCCGCCGTTCGGGCCCCATAATATGATGCCGGTCCCACGGTTTTGGCTAAAAGCGGGGTCGTCGATGACCAGGCCGCTCGCTTTGTTATGGATCACATAACCTGATCCGGCAGTGGTCAAGGACCACAGTTGTGAATCGGTGCCGTCTCCGGTTAACTGCTCAAGGCCAGTACCATTGCTTTGCGACGCCCCGGGATCACCGAGATACAAACCGCTTGAGTGGTTGCGAATCGTGTAGTAACCACTCGCGTTCGCACTGAACTCCCACTTCTGGTTGGAGCCGCCGTTGAGAGGCCATTGAATAATGCGAGTTTGGGATGAACTGCTAAATGCGGGATCGTCAAGCACCATTCCACTGAATTGGTTCGTGATCGTGTAAGTTCCGCTTTGCAGCGGTCCGGCATGTAACAGGCCGAATGCCGCAACACTGTTGGTCGTACCAACGAATACCTGGCCATTTGCGATTGTCGGGACCATAAACTTGTTACCGGCTCCGAACTGATCCCGGCCGGAAGCGGCCTGATTGCTGTTATAGAATTCTGTGCTCAGATTCGCAGGATCATATGCGTGCAGAACCGCGGGGTTCGAGTTTTCGGCAACCCACAGAAGGCCATTTGTCGAGCCATTCGCAGAGATGCTTGGCGTGACGCCGGGATAG
>JAFARV010000822.1 GCA_019245255.1 Acidobacteriaceae bacterium
CTGATGCTTTCCCGGACGCGCACAAGCTTGAACGTGAACTCCTGATCGAGCCACCGGACGGAGCGTTTGCGGACGGAATCGAGGAGAATATCGGTGATGTCGTGTCCACGATCTTTGTCGAAATCAAATTATCAGACAGTACAGATATTGGTTTTCAGCGGTTGGGTAGTGGCGGCTTTGGGCTGCTGCGCTCAGACGCCGGCGCAGGACTCATCGTCGCTGGCTGCAACAGGCGACAGTCGAGCGCCTGAAGCGATCACGCTGAAGGATGCAATCGCACGCGCACAGAAAATCTATTCGCCGTACCTTGCCACGGTAACTGACGCCCAGGTAGCGCGCGAGGATTTTCGTCAAGCGCGCAACGCAATGCTTCCGTCGATCGGCTACACGCAGCAATATCTGGGGACAGAGGGCAACGGAAAAACGCCGAACGGACGTTATGTAACACAGGACGGCGTGCATGTTTATCGCGCCTGGGGAGTCTTCCATCAAGACTTCCCCGCGGGTTTCTTCGCGGGGGCGTCGTACAAGCGGGCAGCTGCAAGCGCGGCACTTGCCGAGGCCAAGGCCGCAATCGCGCAGAGAGGACTTGCCGTTACGGTCACGAGGGCGTTCTACACGCTGATCGCCGCCGGGCGCAAATACGCGAGCGCACAAGACACGGTGTCGCAGGCGGAACACTTTCTCGATGACACAAGAAAGCTTGAGAGCGGTGGCGAAGCGGCTCACGCTGACGTTGTGAAAGCGCAGCTGCAGCTGAATCAGCAAAGAGTGGCGCTCGCAGAAGCGCAACTGGCCATGAACAATGCGCACCTTGCCCTTACGGTGCTGGTTTCACGCGCCTTTGATGAGAACTTTACGGCAGTTGATGACATGGACCACACGCCCGTTTTGCCGGGATTACAGGAGATCAAAGACATGGCGGCGCGTGAGAATCAGGATGTACGTGCCGCCCTAGAAACATTGAGGCAAGCCAAGGAGGACGTAATCATCGCTCGCGCGAGCTTTTTTCCCACACTCACCGTTGATGTGGATTACGGAATTGAAGCCAATGCCTTTGCCCTGCACAGTAAAGCGGCTGCGATGCCGCAGGACGGTGTTCTGCCTAACCTTGGCTACTTTGTGACCGGTGTTCTGGATGTCCCAATCTGGAATTGGGGGACCACACGAAGCAAGTTAAAGCAGGCCGAATATCGGCGCCGGCAGGCGGAGATGGATCTTTCGCAGACACAGCGGGAGGCGCTGGGCAATCTGTACTCCTATTACAACGAAGCGAGCGCGGCGCGGTCTGAGGCTCAAGCCTTGCGCGAGGCGGCCGATTTGGCGGCGGAGAGTCTCCGTCTAACAACGTTGCGCTATCAAGCCGGCGAAGCCACGGCGCTCGAAATAGTCGATGCGCAGAATGCGCTAGCAACCGCTCGGAACTTATTCGATGACGGCCAAGCCCGTTATTGGGTAGCGCTGGCAACGCTTCAGACTCTAACAGGCCGCTTCTGAAGAGTTTTTCCGGTCAAGGGATGGGTTCACGCGTAAGAGGCCATCGCGTCCGTTCATCTGTTTCTTACTCTTGAGAGTAGATGGATCGGTCCTAAGAGGCCCGACGGGAGCGGTGCAACGTCCTCCATTCCTTGCGCTACAAAGCGCTGGCCATACCGTAGCTCAAGCAATCGATAACTAGGAAGCGCTTTTCCAGCCATTTCATTCATTGCGGTGTTCGCGACGATGATCTGAAGCGTGTTACTCCCGGCGTGCAGAAAACGCTTTACGTCAATCTCATAGGGAGGACACCACACGGTGCCAGCGCGCTGCCCGTTTATGAAGACGATTGCGGACTCGCGGACAGGACTCTCCAGCAGTGCGCGCATACCTGGACCGGCGTTTGCTTGCTGCTCGAAAGGAGTGCCCGTGCCGAAATTGAGTAGCACGCTCGAAGCAGAATTGAGAAAGACCGCTTCTACCTGCACCACCTTGTCATAGATCGCCTCTCCCGAGTAAAAACGCGTTTCGTCGCGATCCGCCCAGGATTGGAGGTGTTTCATCGTTGTACGCAGCGAAATTGACGGGAATGTGACAGACCAATCGTCGCTGAGATCGATTGTGTCCTTGTCACTGAAGGGAGAGAGGCTAATCGCTTGGTGGGTGCTGCGCAGAAGAACCAGGATTGTCGATTGATAAGGCTCAAGCCTCAGACGCACGGCGGTACGCTTGCCGGGAGTTATCTTCGCGACCAGGCTGCACGTCGTGCCGTCGAATGCGTTCCATTGCTCGACATCAACACCGGTGAAGGGAGCGCTGATATCAGTTTCTAAGGCACGATTCATCGTGTTCACAACGAAGTAAATGTCTGCCGAGCCGGATAGTTTGCGGTGCGTGAAGCCGATGCTGGGTGCGGCTTCCGCCGAGACCGCCAGATCGGGCTCAATGATAGTTGATAACTCACGCGGCGAGAATTCTTCGTTCTCGATGAATTGAGCGGCGCTTGAATTGCGCGCAAAGAGCTCGCGGGCGAGAGCTTCGACCTGCTTTGACTCAATTTTCCGGTCCAGCAGACCAGGAGCAAGCGAGGGCAGGCGCCGGGTTGCGATTACGCGGCCTCCATCTGCAATGTACGCTTGGATTCGCTTCAGCGTCGACAGAGGCATTCGTTCCACGCCCGGCAGAATAAGCAGGCGGTAACGTATGCCGGTGTGGTCTATCGCACGATCGTCAATGAAGTCGAAATTGTGACCCGAGTTCAAGATTGCGGGGATTACGTTTGCCCCGAGCAGCGCGTCCATCATTTCGTCAACGGAGACTTTCCCGGGAGTAAAGTGAGCCCACGCATCGTTTGTCGGGAGGTAAAGAGCGACATCGTTTGCGGGCTCGCCGACTCGCAGCAGAAAACTGATTCGCTGGAGATATGCGGCGATGTCAGGCATCACCTGAAACCAGGGGTTGTGATCGTTCAGGGCGGCGGCGGCATAAAATCGCCAACCTGGTTCTCCCGCGTAGGCCGGTGAATATGGCCAACCGTGTCCCACCAGCTGATTGATGCCCTGCAAGAAATGGCGGTCGGCTTCCGCCTTGAGGTCGAGCGGCGTGGCGCGAAATGCGGGTGAGTGGAGCCAAGTCCACGTCTCTGCTGAAGTGATGCGGCGTCCATATAAGTGGCTGGCCGAAGAAGCCCAGCGAGCTGCGCTGAATGTGCGCCATTCCGGGCCATGTTCGCCTTCGGGAAGGTCGACCAGCGCATTGCTGGACAGAATGACGGGAGGCTCGCCGTAGGTCTGAGACCGGAACAGAGTGTGGTGGGCATGCGCCCATTCGCGGATTGGAGAGAGATAGTTCTCTTCGGCAAGTTCTGTCAGGGTTTCTCCCCAATCGTGACGCAGGGACGCGGTTTCCGGGCCCACCCCTTCAACGAGAGCCGGCAGATATGGCGTCAGGTCGTAGCCACGCCGTTTACGAAATTCACTCAAAAAATCAGCGGTCCAATCAGAATCAAATACCTCGAGGCTGTCGCTGAAGACCGCGTAGGGCAGGTGATCGCCGCATGCTTTTAGCAACGTATCGCCCACCACCCCGAGATGGTGATCGATGGCTCGGCGATCGTAGTGATCGAGTACGAAGCCTTCTGCTGCTAATGCCGGCCGCTTTACCTGCTGGCCGGTTCGGCTCGAAAAGAACAAGAGCGCGGTGCGCGCGGTCTGTTGCACGGGGCCGATTTCGAGGCGCAGCCCTTCAGGATTGTCGACGCGCTTAAAACGGCTGTCATTCTGGACAAATACGGCGATGAGCTGCTCACCGCGTTCGAGGGCAGGCACTGCTACGGAAGATACGCCGGGCGGAATCGCGACCCGATCGCAGCGGAGCCGGCCCGCAGCTTCGGTCACAAGCGTCTGCGGTCCTCCGAACGGCCACCCGCTTCCTAACGTGAGATCAAAGCGCAGCCCCAACCGGTGCGCAGCATCCGCCACGAACCGCAGCGCATCCAGGTATGCATCGGACAGATAGGGTACATTCCGGATTTGTGCTTTGGGATCATCGAGTTCAAGCGGGTAAACCGGCTGAATCTCGACGCCTCCGATCCCGGCCTTTCTCATGACCTGTAGCTCGCGCCCGAGCTCAGTTTTTTCAACGGCAGCTCCAAACCACCACCAGCGCGTCATAATTCGTGAATCTTTCGGTGGGTTCTGAAAGCCTCGGCGGAGGGCCTCGATACCGGCGGTCTCGCCCGCAAAATCGGCACTGCAGGTGATCCCAATCAGGACCGCTATCGCAATGGAAAGGTATCTCAGCATCATGTTTGAGGTTTCACGAAGGCAATCGTTCCGTGCAATGCACGAGACATAATCCCACAACTTAACTCTTAACGGCACAGAAAACGCAGGCCATTTCTTGTATAAAACTGCCTGTTCGCACAAATTGCCGCCGCTAAGTGTTGCGGGTGTCGTAAACCGGTGCCCACGGAAGTATCGTGCCGGTCGCAATCCTCTGGCGGAATTCTTCTTGAGTATGTAAATTAGATGAATCCGGAGTTACTGCTCGTTCCCATAGAGCGCAAAGGTAGTTGAAGCGATTGAACAGCACTGAAACGGAATGTCTTGTAAGTTGTCTCACGGGTGGGGCGCCCCGGTTGTTTACTGGTACTAGAACCGATCACCCACCCCTCGGCTTCGAGGTAGTATACGCCCACTTGTAAAAAGTGCTAGTTATAAGATACACCACATTCAACAGTCGGGTTTAGGCACTATCAAAGCTGTTGTCGCGTGATATTCTTTGT
This sequence comes from Acidobacteriaceae bacterium, assembly GCA_019245255.1. Classification (GTDB taxonomy): domain Bacteria; phylum Acidobacteriota; class Terriglobia; order Bryobacterales; family Bryobacteraceae; genus Bog-105. The sequence continues at coordinate 4,763 of JAFARV010000822.1, forward strand.
CGGCTTTTG
>JAFARV010000057.1 GCA_019245255.1 Acidobacteriaceae bacterium
AGTTACCTCGTGTCGCTTGTGATAAGCGTGAATCAGTTCGGTGTGGGATGCGGTTTAGCGAAGCTATGTTTCGGAAGCGCTTTGACAGGGGCGGCCGGAACGGTGTGCGTAGCAGTCGTCGCTCGAGGCGATGAGGACACGCGGTCCGGTCTCGCTCACTTACGTTCGCCTCTCCGTTTCAACAAGATTGACATCGGTAGCCTGCAGTACGGAGTTCGGCTGCGGCATCGCGCGGCAGACCTTTATCCAGCAACAGCGCCGGAGCTCGGGCATCCATTACGCGGCAGGTGTTTCGGCTGCGCTCTCCTCGAGATTTGCGGCCGCAAACGCGAGTGCCTGAGTGACATCGTCGGGCTCAAGCTCCGGGTAATTGCGAAAGAGGTCTTCGCGGTTGGGAAAAGTTGCGATCGCCTCGACAACTCGCCGCACGCTGAGTCGCATGCCGCGAATGCAAGGCTGACCATTGAGCTGATTGGGATTCCAAGTGATCCTATCGAAGTCCATGAACTTCGATTCTCTCAGATAGCGCCGGCCATGCGGCTGCCACGGCGGAGTCCCGACAGCAACTCTATTGCTCTCGCAGGAGTGCCGAGGGGTTCAGCGAGAGCGCGCGTTGGGCTGGAATCCAGGTGGCCAGTAAGCCGAGCAGCAACATTGCCAGCACGACGCCGGTCAGCACGAGCGGATCGCGGGGAGTGGCCTGATAGACTTGCGGACAAGACGTTGCTTGCCGCGATGCCCAGCGCCAGGCCTGCCGCCGACCCAACAGCGAGCGGTCGAAAAGCGCGCCCGAGTGCCGCTTGTAAGACTTGCGTGCGCCGGGCGCCGAGAGCGACTCGAATCCCCAATTCCTTCAGCCGCCTGCTAACCGAATAGGCAGCCATTCCAAGATACCGGTAATCGACAGACCTCGGGTCGCCGGCAATGCGGGCCACCGCCCGCGGAATCTATGCGGAGCTCAACTCGTGCTGGCGTGTTACCCTGTCGCCAAAGCTCATCCCCAGTTACTGAATAATGAAGAAACTACTTGCCCTCAATCGTGGCGAGATTGCCATCCGTATACTTCGAGCCGCGAACGAGTTAAGGATTCGAACGGTGGCGGTTTACTCCGAAGAAGATCGCCTGAGTTTACACCGTTTCAAGGCCGATGAGGCGTACCTGATCGGGAAGGGAATGGGACCGGTTCAGGCGTATCTGGATGTCGATAGGATCGTCGCAATGGCCGCGGACAAGGGGGTGGACGCCATCCATCCGGGGTACGGTTTTCTCTCCGAAAATCCTGCGCTGCCGCGCGCGTGCGAGCGGGCCGGGATCACATTCGTTGGGCCGAGCGCAGGCATTTTGGAGATGCTTGGCGATAAAACGGCGGCGCGCAAGCTGGCTCAAAGCGCCGGAATCCGAGTCGTGCCCGGAACCGAGGACCCGGTCGATCCAGAGAGCACTGAGATCGACCGGATCGCCGCGCAAATCGGTTTTCCGTTGATCATCAAGGCAGCCTTCGGCGGCGGAGGCCGGGGGATGCGCGTCGTGAACTCGACCGCCGAATTTCGCCCAAAGCTCGGTGAGGCGAGTGCGGAGGCGGGCGCGGCATTTGGCAATAACGCAGTATTTCTCGAGCGCTACATTCGCAGGGCGAAGCACATCGAGATTCAGATACTCGGCGACACACACGGCAATATCGTTCACCTTTACGAGCGCGACTGCTCGGTTCAACGCAGGCATCAAAAGGTGGTTGAGATCGCCCCGGCACTTGGCATTCCCGAGCGAGTTCGCAAAGAGCTTGCCGATGCGGCCGTGACACTCGCGCGTGCGGCCCAATATTACAACGCAGGCACAGTCGAGTTCCTGGTTGACGCTGAGACGAGCGAGTGGTTCTTCATTGAGGTGAATCCACGAGTACAGGTCGAGCACACAGTCACAGAGGTGGTGACAGGCGTGGACATTGTGCGGACGCAGATCCAAATCGCCCAGGGTTTCACCTTGCACGGACAAGAGATCGGCCTTCCGTCGCAGGAAGCGATTCCGATATACGGTACTGCTTTGCAGTGCCGCGTTACTACGGAGGACCCGGCAAATAACTTCGTTCCAGACTACGGACGTTTGCAGACGTACCGGTCGCCGGCCGGTTTCGGCATTCGGCTCGACGGAGCATCTGCATATGGAGGTGCGACTATTTCTCCGTTCTACGACTCGCTGCTGGTGAAGGTGACGGCCTGGGGGCCGAACTTCAAGCAGGCATGTGACCGCATGGACCGGGCGCTCCGCGAGTTCCGCATTCGTGGCGTTAAGACAAATATTCCGTTCCTGGAGAACGTGGTGAATCACCCGGTGTTTTTATCCGGGCAAACGACGACTTCGTTCCTTGATGAGACGCCGGCGTTGTTTGACTTCAAGCCGCGCCAGGACCGGGCGACGAAGTTGCTGAGTTACCTGGCCGATATCATCGTCAACGGGAACCCGGAAGTGGCGAACAGACCGCGGCCAAAGGTGGTTCGCGAAGCCGTGGCGCCGGTTTCTCAGAAGATGCCCGCGAACGGAACCCGCCAACTGCTGGATCGGGTAGGGCCGAAAGAATTCGCGAACTGGGGTCAGCAGCAGACACGGTTGTTGCTGACCGACACGACGTTCCGCGATGCGCATCAATCTCTGATGGCAACGCGGGTGCGTACTTATGACATCCTCGCTATCGCAGAGTATGTGGCGCGTGAATTACCGCAGCTGTTCAGCGTCGAGATGTGGGGGGGAGCGACCTTTGACGTTGCCATGCGCTTTCTTCTCGAAGATCCGTGGAGACGTCTGCAGCAATTACGCGAGCGGATTCCGAACATCTGCTTTCAGATGCTGCTGCGTGCCTCGAACGCGGTGGGGTACACAGCATATCCCGACAACGTGGTTCAAGAGTTCATAAAAGAAGCGGCGCTCAACGGCATCGATATCTTCCGCATCTTCGACTCGCTGAACTGGATGCCCAACATGAAAGTGGCGGTGGAAGCCACGCTGAAAACGGGCCGCGTTTGTGAGGCGGCCATCTGCTACACGGGCGACCTTCTGGATCCGAAACGTGATAAGTATCCGCTCGAGTATTATGTGCGGCTGGCAAAGGAACTGCGGGCAATGGGCACGCATATCCTCGGGATCAAGGATATGGCGGGTTTGCTCAAGCCATACGCCGCATACAAGCTGGTGAAGACGCTGCGGGAGGAGATCGGTTTACCCGTGCACCTGCATACGCACGACACGAGCGGCATCAACGCGGCAACGATCCTGAAAGCGGCAGAGGCGGGGGTGCACATCGCTGATGGGGCCATCTCATCGATGAGCGGCACCACAAGCCAGCCGAACCTCAACTCAATTGCCGCCGCTTTGGCGCATACGGAACGCGATACCCGACTCGATTTTGAAGCCCTGAACAAGTGCTCCGATTACTGGGAGACGGTGCGGACTTACTACACGGCTTTCGATAATGCCCCGAAGTCCGGAACAGCCGACGTATACGTTCACGAGATGCCGGGTGGTCAGTACACGAATCTTCGGGAACAGGCCGAAGCCATGGGTCTCGGCGAGCGCTGGCCGGAAGTGGCACGGATGTATGCGGATGTGAACATGGCTTTCGGAGACATCGTTAAGGTAACGCCTTCGAGCAAAGTGGTAGGCGATCTTGCGTTGTACTTAGTAAGTCATGCTATGACTGTCAAGCAATTGGAGGATCTTCCACCCGATCATCAACTGACTTTACCTAACTCTGTGGCAGACATGTTCATGGGCTCGCTGGGGCAGCCGGACGGTGGATGGCCTCCCAAGTTACAGCGAGTCATTCTGCGTGGGCGGCAACCGATTGATTCGCGCCCGGGCGAGCATCTGCCGGCGGTCGATCTCGAAAGAGCGTCGCTGGATGTGGCGGAGAAGACGGGCGCGACCAGGCGCACAGACTTGATGAGCTATCTCATGTACCCGGAGGTTTTTGTCAAGTTCGCTGACGCTCAGGCACGCTATGGCGATCTTGCTGTGTTGCCGACATCTGCGTTCTTCTATGGATTACAGGAACGCACGGAAGTAACGGTCGACCTGGAGCCTGGTAAAACGCTCATCATTCGACTCCAGACGGTGGGCGAAGCGCGGCCGGATGGAATGCGGACAGTCTTCTTTGAACTGAATGGCCAGCCTCGCGAGATTGAGGTCGCGGACCGCTCGGTAAAACAGGTGGAACAGGTGCGGCGAAAGGCGGATCCTGCCAAGCCCGGCGAAGTTGGCGCACCCATTCCGGGCGCGGTGACGCTGCTTCATGTTGCGGCGGGAGATCGAGTGAAGAAAGGCGACCGGTTGCTTGTTATGGAAGCGATGAAGATGCAATCGACCGTTTATGCGCCGATATCAGGGGTCGTGAAAGAAGTAGTCGTCCAGCTTCGCGGGCGTGTAGATGCGCACGATCTGCTGCTTTCGATTGAATAGTTGCGGGTTGCCGGCATTCGGACGGCAATGGAGAGGGGCTCTCGAATGGGCCCCTGCTTCCGTTTCAGGATTCGACGCTTCTAGAAGCGCTTGGCCCAGGTGAAATAGGGATAAACGTAAGTGTTTTGCTGTTTTAGCTCCTGGAGATAAGCTCCTGCGAACAGGGTGCCTACCCCAAACGAAGTAGTGAAGGCCTTGGGCCATTCAATGGATACTTTGGTGTCGATGCCTTCCCCGACATGGTCGCTAGCAGCGTTGGGATTGAGGAAGACCCGTGTGCCCTGACCGTTGTAGAGGCCATCCTTCACGGTCGCCAAATTGAAGTCCCGATAGTCTACGAAAATCTTGACGTGCTTTGCGGGTGCGAAGTCGACACCCTCTCGGGTGTCACGAATATTTTTCCATCCGATCAAGCCAGTGAGGCTGAAGAACGGCTGAGCATTTCCGTACATCTGGTCGAAGGTTCCATGCACCCCGTCTTTGGGATTGGAGTCCCCTGATGCATAGCTGTAGTCGGCGCTGATGCGTGGAGCCCAGTGCGATTGCATAACGGTCCAGCCGAGTGTATAGACTTCGCCGAGAGCTGCGATACGATCGCCGGCGTAGTTTCCACCTTCGTGCACGGTCTCGAGACTGTAGTCTACGTGCGCAGGAAGCTTGCCCGCGAATCGAAGTCCGCTGACATACTCGGTCGAGTTGCCATGAGGTCCGATTTCCGGAATCACGTTCAGCGCGGTTTTGCCAAATAAATACGGCTCGATAACAGCTTTGGGAACAAGCTTGTCGAGAGTCTCATACGTTCCATACAAGTGCTCGCCAGGTTTGTGGCGATCGAACCGATTCGGGTCTTGGAGGACGACGGAACCGGCAACGAACTCGAAGTTAGTGCCCCAATGGTAGTAACGAGCGCGAACGGCGTCGAACTCTCTGGCGGAATTGCCCCAGTCAGCGTCTCCGATGATTCGATTGTTGCCGTATGTGATTTCCTGCCTGCCGAAACGGATAAATGGTTCGTTGCTTTCGCGCCCGCCGAGTTGGACGTAACCTTGCCGGAGAT
>JAFARV010000845.1 GCA_019245255.1 Acidobacteriaceae bacterium
GAGACGACAATGAGTAGGCCCTGGTTATTTGATTTTGGTCCAACACCCCATTTCCGGCCAAGGTCCAGAGCGAAATCGCCAATGGGCTCATCGCCGAGTTTCTGGATGGTTACGACGGCGAACTGTGCGCCGAGTTGCCTATCGATCTGGGTGCAGAGCTCTTCGAGTTTCTGTTTGTCTTCCGGATTTATGACGTGAGCGAGATCGCTGACGTAGCCGGCCGGCTTCGGGAGAGAGTTGAGGTCGACCTGCGGCGCCCCGGTTAGAGCACAACAGAAAACAGAGACGATTGCCGGCAGCAACCGCCAGCCAAGGCCCCGCGAGCGTAAACACATGAACACACGAGCTTAACAAGAATACGAAAAAACCACAGTCGAAGTTCAGGGACGCGCTTCGGTTTTGCGCGGTGCCCTTTGCGCTACTGAAGCATGCTGTACGTCACGATTCCGAGCGATTATGTGTTGTCAGCGGGTGAGCGCCGCAGCGCCAGTGTGGGGTTTAACGCGTGGAAGTGGTGTCGGTCGGATGCGGTGTGCCGTGCGCCTGACGCGTCCGATGCTTTTTGGTCTTCGATTTGGTACTGGTATCGGTGCTCTGTTGCGTATCAGGGCTCGGTCCCGGAGTGGGATTGGGGGTTTGACTGGCGTCAGGTTTATGGGCTTCAGAAGGCTGGGCGTTGTTCGGATTTGCACGATCCGCTTTGAGGTCCGGACTTTTCGTGTCCTGGGCTGAGATGGTACTGGAGCCTAACGTCAGGGCACCAGCGAGCAGATAGATTGCGGTCCTCATGTTCTGGCTGACAACTTCTGAGGGCGTTCGGTTACGCCTGCCTTCTACACTGGGTAGATGGGAGGCATGACAGGGAACCCCGAAAAGACCGCATTTCGAATTCTTCTTGCGATCAGCTTCTGCCATCTTCTGAACGATCTCGTTCAGTCGCTTATCCCGTCAATCTATCCGATTCTGAAGAGTTCGTTCGGGCTGAGCTTCGCCCAGCTCGGTGCGTTAACCCTGACCTATCAGTTAACGGCCTCCTTGTGTCAGCCCTTTATCGGCCTGTATAGCGACCGGCGACCGAAACCGTACTCGCTGCCTATAGGCGTGGGCTTCACTTTGGGCGGCTTGCTGCTGCTTGCGATAGCTCCGGATTTTGCGATGCTGATTGCGGGCGCGGCATTGATCGGGCTTGGGTCGGCAGTATTCCATCCCGAATCGTCGCGGGTCGCGAGGCTGGCGTCTGGGGGGCGGCACGGGCTTGCGCAATCCACTTTCCAGGTCGGAGGAACGTTTGGCGCTGCGCTCGGGCCACTGCTGGCGGCGATCATCGTGCTCCCGCACGGTCAACGCAGCCTATCGTGGTTCTCAGTTACGGCGCTGTTTGCTACAATTCTGCTTCTCAGAGTGGCCAATTGGTATAAACAGCATCTTGCGGAGGTCTCGAGCAAGCCGAAACGGCAGCCACTTGCCCCGGTGTTGCCGAAGAAAACGATAGGTATCTCGATCGCAGTCCTGATCGCCTTAGTCTTCTCTAAGTATTTCTACTTGGCAAGTTTGACCAGCTACTACACTTTCTATCTAATGAGTAAGTTCCACCTAAGTATCAGGGACGCTCAGTTGTATCTGTTTCTGTTCCTGGCGGCAGCGGCGGTGGGCACGTTTGTCGGCGGTCCGATCGGCGACCGGATTGGCAGAAAGTACGTGATCTGGATCTCGATCCTGGGAGTTCTCCCTTTCACATTGGCGCTGCCCCATGTGGGCTTGTTCTGGACCAGCGTACTAAGCATCATTATCGGGTTAGTTTTGTCTTCCGCCTTCTCGGCGATTGTTGTTTACGCGCAAGAGCTGATGCCGGGCAAGGTGGGAATGATCTCAGGATTATTTTTCGGACTTGCTTTCGGCATGGCTGGAATCGGGGCAGGGGTGTTGGGAGACTTGGCAGATCACACCGGCATTGAGTTCGTTTATAGCGTTTGCGCTTATCTGCCCGCCATCGGGCTGCTCACCGCGCTGCTGCCCAATATAGACGGCCCCCGGGCGAGATTTCCGCGGGCGATGGCCGAAGTCGTTACTCCATCCAGCCCTGAGCTTTCAGAAGTTGGCGGAAACCCGGGCTATCGAGCGAAATAGTGGGGAAGTAAGTACCGGCCAAGGTTCTGGTCCACCACGCTCCGGTGCGCTTATGCTCTTCGGGGTTTGTGAAGTGATACTCGTACAGCTGGGCGCGAATGTATTTGGGCGGCTTGTTGGGAAAGGGATTCGTTCGAATGAGACTGAGGACATCTTTATCGCCCTCGAGCAGTTTCGCCACAAAGTTCACAAACCATGGATAATCCTGATAGCTGGACATAGCAGCGAACCACATCAACCAATCCAGCCGCAGATGGTAGGGTGCGACCTGGGGAGGGATCCGGCGCAGGTCTCCGGGCTTTGCCTTGAATTCATACTCCTTCCATTTGGTTGCAGATGTGATCACCGCGTCCGCGGTTCCTTCCACGATCACCTCATAACGGGGCCGCGTGATACTACCGAAAGCTCCGTATGTTCCCACCAAATGTAACGAGTTGAAGCTCGTGTTCATGATCTGTCGTGGTGAGGCCATATTGATGACAACGGGAATGCTCATCAACACAACAATCCCAGCCATGCCATAGCTGGTCCACTGGAACACCGGTCCGGGCGAATGCATTTCCGGACTTCGCAGCGCGAGATGAAGAAACTGGCGATCAATCGTTGAAAAGGCGATCACGACGGTCAGCCAGTTCAACCAGGAAAGGTTGCCGCTGATGATAATTGTGAACTGAAACGCGATAGTAATGACACCGGCGATACCGGCAATCGGCTGTGGAAGGAAGTAGAAGAACGGGACAAGCAATTCCGAGAAATGGTTGAAAAGGACGCCACCCTTGTTGACCCATTGCGGAGCCCAATGACACATCCAGCTCAGTGGATTCGGCATCGGCTGTGTTTCGTAAAAGTAGTTCAGGCAGGTCAAGTCGCGCCAGCACGGATCTCCGCGCAATTTGATCAGTCCCGCGCCAAACATTATCCGGAATAGCAGCCAGCGGAAGAACCAGATTGAGACTTGCTGAGGCGCTACGCGGTTGCTGCCGAGAAACATCGCGAAGAAGCAGCACTCGAGTAGAATCGATTCCCATCCGAAGCCGTAGAAGGTCTGCCCGACGTTGACAAACGAAAGGTAAATTACATAAATTGCCGCCCACAGTGCGACATTGACCCAGGTGTTGAGACGCTCCGTTATGCCAGCGATAACAAGACAGGAGAGAGCGATGCCGATCCAGGATGCCGTCGTAAAAGCAATATCGCGCGGGAAGAAGAAGAACAGGCTTGGGGTTTCGCGGAATGCAACGCGGTGGACAAACAGGGGCACCGGCAGGAGCCCACGTTCGCCTAACAGCGGGCGAAATTGATTGGCCGCGACGATAAATGCGACGAGGCAAATGACTCCAATGCCGCGCAGCAGCAGCAAGCGAGTGAGCCAGAGGCCCCGAGCATCCATGTCTGAGTAGACAGCGGATCGGCTCAAATTGGATCGGCAGCACTATTCCGTGGTAGCTCGAGTTTGCGACTATAGCCTATGGTTTTGCGGTTCCGGAAAGCGCGGCATCCGATACCGGTCTGCGGTACCATAATCTAACCCGATTCATGATCGACCTGCACTGCCATACGACGTGCTCGGATGGGACGAGTACGCCGGCTGGACTGATTTGTGAAGCCGCGGCGGCAGGTATTGAAGCCATTGCCGTCACTGATCACGACACCATTGCGGGGTACGCGCCAGCTGCGGAAGCGGGGCGCAGGATGGGGATCGAAGTGATTTGCGGTGTCGAGTTGAGCTGCAAACCCTCAGCCGAACAGATGGGACCGCGCCTCCCTTCGGTGCACATTCTCGGTTACTTCCTACAGGGGGAACCCGAGCCAGGTTTTCGTTACTGGTTGAGTGAAATGCAGCGAAGCCGCCAGGCGCGGAACTTCGCCTTGATTGCTCGCCTCCGGGACCTTGGGGTAGCAATCACGATCGGAGAGGTCGAGGAGATCGGCGGGTCCATGTGCGGGCGTCCGCACTTCGCGCGCATTCTGGTGGAGAAGAATTACGCTTCGTCGCGGCAGGATGCATTTGACCGCTACCTGGCGGACGGGGCGAGTGCCTCGGTTCATCGCGACGAGCCATCGGTAATCGAGGGAGTCGAGCGGATTGCCCGCGGCAGCGGCATTCCCGTGCTTGCGCACCCGGTCCGCCTGCCGGAATGTGACGAGGGCGGTTTGAACGCCTTTCTGTCGCCGTTGATAGAAGCCGGGCTGAAGGGAGTTGAAGTTTATCATTCCGACCATTCGCCCGAAGACGAGGCGACATTCCTGAAGGTCGCAGAGCGGCACAGTCTAGTTGTGACCGGCGGATCCGACTGGCATGGCGCTAATAAGCCGGGCGTCGCCCTTGGGATCGGGAGCGGCAGACTTTGTCTTCCGTACTCGATGCTTGACAAGATGCGGCGGGTGCAGGCGGAGATGGCGAGCGCCGGACACTTGCCACGATCGTAGAGCCTTACCGGACTCTATGCGTCAGGTCGGTCGCGGGGCGGTAGGCTTGCGCCAAAGTCTCGCTGGATGCGGTTCGCGTAGTCGGCCACGAGATTCTCGACGCGCGTGCGGTCCCGCGATCGAATGATCAGTCCGATATGGTAGGCGCGATCCATGCGCCAGACAATCTCGGGATCGCTGTACCGCGAAGTGTCCGGGCGCTCCTCGCGGGAGAGCGAGACCAACAGGCCGGCGTAGTCTGCGCGTGGCTGCGGCAGCGTGTATGGATTCCCGTTTTGAGCGGATTCGATTTTTGCCCACTCCGCCCACAAATTGACGCCGGTAGCGGCTTCAATCAAATCGGAAATATGGGCTCCTCCGACGCGGGCCGACGTTTCAAGGAAATAGAGCTGGTTGTCCGCCTCCGCAAGGATGAATTCCGTATGGGAAGGGCCGTTTTGCAACTGAAACGCATTGAGCAATCGGCTGTTCATTTCGAGAAGCTGCGTAGCCAGTTCGCTGTTGCGATGAAGCACTTCTGTTGTAAAC
>JAFARV010000123.1 GCA_019245255.1 Acidobacteriaceae bacterium
CTTGCAGAACCATTCATAGACGTCGTCAAATCTACCAATTTCGCTCTGCGGCCTTTGCTATCGGGATAGGCGCGGCCGAGTCGTTGCAGAACGGCGTTAAACTGCTGCTGAGCAGCGGCGGCGCTAATACCCGCTTTCAGCCGCGCGATGGTCATAATCCAATGATTTCCACGGCCGTCGCGCTGCATGGGCGTCATATCCGGTGGAAAGTAGACGGCGTTAACGCGATTGATCGGGAACCGGAACCCGGCCGGCATGACGCCGATGACGATGTATGGACGCCCGTCCAGCTTGACGGTGCTGCCGATCACATCTCTCTTGCCGCCGAACGATTCGCGCCAGACCTCATTGCTAAGCACCGTTAAGAAGTTGTGGCCCGGCTGCTCATCGCCTTTCGCGAAGGTACGTCCGAGTGCCGGCTTTACCCCGAAGACGTCGAAGAAGTTGTCGGTTGTGCGTACGGCGTTAAGTGCAACGGCACCCGCCGGCGTTTCCGCATTTACGCTGGTCCACGCGTCGTAGCCCGCAAGCGCCGAAATGCCGGTTGTCATCTTGCGCCAATCCAGCAGTTCCGGATAGGAAGCGGGCTGCGTGTACCCTTGCGGCGAGTACGTCGTGACATCGACAATGCGTTCGGGCGCAGAGTACGGCAGAGGGCGGACGAAAACCGCGTCGAGGACACTAAATGCGGCAGTGCTGACGCCGACAGTGAGGGCGAGCGTAGTAATGACCGCACACGAGAACGAGGGAGATTTCCGCATCTGCCGCAGCGAGTATGAGACGTCCTGATCCAGAGGCATAGGCTCGCAAGGATTCTAGCGCAAACGGGGCGGCGACAACGCCAACCGTTAAGGTAGCGTGCGGCAGATTCAGTATCATGCTTACTACCGCCTTTCTCACGTGCAGCTTTGGTTTGCCCGCAATGGGTGCGTTCCAGTCCGGGATCAGCTTGCGACTCAGCTGATGCTCGCCATAGCCAGTGGTGAGCTTGCTCCTGGCGCGCAATTGCCTAGCACTCGCGCCCTTGCGAAACGTTTTGGCCTGAATCCGAACACGGTGAGTGCCGCCTACCATCAACTTGAAGGGCTTGGCTGGGTCGAGTCTATTCACGGCAGCGGAGTATATGTGCGAAGAAAGGGAGGTGAAATTGATACTGAGGTTGACTTACTCGATCGGCTTGTCCTGGCATTCATTCGGGCTGCGCAATCTGCGGGACTCTCGGCGAAAGCAGTCCGGGATCGCATCGACTACTGGTTAAAGAAGCGGCCAAGCCGATTTGTCTTTGTTCATCCTGAGCAGGAAATGCGGGCGATTGTCTGTTATGAACTGCGACAGGCAATCGGATGGAAAGTGGAGGCTTGTGCACAGGAAACTGGCGCACTTGGGACGTATGTGGGCGACTCAATCTTCATTACTGTACCGAGTAACCAGAGCCGCGTACGAGCGTTGATCCCATCGGAAAGTGATTTGGTGCCGCTGCAGGTTACGCCGGTTGCGCGAGCTCTGGCCCATTACCTCCCGGTCCCTACCAACGTTCTTCTGGCGGTCGTGTCCGGCTGGTCAGGTTTCCTTGAGATTGCTAAGTCAGTCCTCAGCGCGGCGGGAATCGATTCTGACGCCGTCGTGCTTCGTGACACTAAGGCGGACGGGTGGAACCGTGGGCTGGACGCGGCATCGGTGGTGCTCTGTGATGCAGTGACAGCCAACCTCATTCCTAATGGTCCGCGTAAAGTCGTTTTCTCGGTCGTGTCTGACGCGTCGATCGCCCGGCTCAGAGCCTTAGAGCGGTATTTTTCCGAATAAGACACTTTCGAAAGTGTCTTTTACAGACGCATTTCTGTGTAGTTCTCGCCTAACATCCCCGCATGAGGTGTTTCAAATTGGCGATTCCGGCCGCGGCCATTTGTGGCCTTTTTTCTTCGGCTCAGGCTCAGACAAGCGATTGGAAATCGGTTGAAAAGCTCGCGCCAGGAACGACCGTCAGCGTTCTGGAGCGCGCAAGAGGGGCTTGCGAGATTGTGCAAGTCACCGACTCCGAACTGATCTGTCATCGCGGTCTCGCAGGGCATAGCGGAACGTATGTTATTCGACGAGCGAAAGTCCGCGAGGTTCGCCTGGAACACCCGGACCGCAACCACATGTTCACCGGAGCGCTCATCGGCGGCATAACCGGAGGCGTGTTGGGTTTTGTGGCTGGAGACACGGCGAGTGACCCTGAAATACGCGGGTACGCTCGCTTTTATGGCATTCTGGCCGGAGCGTGCATTGGAGGGGTGATTGGCCATGCCATCCACAAACACGGCCCCGTTGTTTACCTTCAAAGATCCGCCGTGGCACCCGGAGAGCAAAGTAGCTATTCCTGCCGCAAAGCGACGAGCGGATCGGCTTGTGTGGCGCGGCGCGCCGGCACGTAGTTCGCGACGAGCGCGGCGGTGAGCAGGACGGTCGCGACCGTAATAAAGCTGGTCCAGTCAAATGAACCGATGCGATAGAGCGCACTATGCATGATGCGCGCGAGAATAACCGCGCCGATGATTCCCACTCCGATTCCAATGGCGGCCAGGCGCATGCCGTTCCGGAGGACGAGTTTGACGACCTGCTCCGGCTGGGCGCCCAGTGCCATGCGCAGGCCCATCTCGTGACGGCGTTGTTCGACGGCGAAGGTCATCACGCCGTAGATTCCGACTGCTGCGAGAACGAGTGCGAGGCACGAAAATGCTGCATAGAGCGCCGCGCCAAACCGGTCGTTTACGAGCTGTTCGCCGATGAGCTGCTGCATAGTCTGGAAGTGCGTCAACGGCTGTTGTGGAGCGACGGCTGAAACTGCACTACGGATCGACGGCGTCAGAATAGCCGAGCTGAGTTCGGAGCGCACCGAAACGGCCAGCCCCGGCCAGGGGTTCTGCCAAAACGCAAGGAAGAAGCTGGGCGTGTTCTTGTCCGTTACCGAGCCGAAGCGGACATCGTCGATCACGCCGACGATTTGATAGTCCAGCGGCGGACCCAACTGATTCGCGTAGGGTTTGAAGTCAGGCACAAGAACACGGCTACTGAGCGGATCCTGATGTGCAAGGTAGCGGCTCGCGAAGCTTCTGCTGACAACGGCCACTCGCTGCGTTCCAAGACGGTCGTCGCCGGTGAAGAAGCGCCCGCGCAGAAGTTTCACGCCGAAGACTTTCTGAAACGATGGCGTGACAAGATTCGCGTCCGCTTCCAGGCGCTCGCGATCGCGAGAAGGTTGGCCTGCGATGGAGAAAGGGATCGTGTCGTGCCCATCGAGGGGAATGTCGATGGAAAGAGAAGCGCTCTCGACTCCTGGTATCGACGCGACATTCTGCAGGATGCGTTCGTCAATCGACCGGATTTGATCAGTATTCGTAATCGGCTTTTGTGGCCGCGTGAGAAATGCCGTAACAATGTGGTCCGTCCGGAAGCCGAGATCCGCGCGAGTCAAATTCAAAAAGCTATGGATTGCCAGCCCTGCACCCGCGAGTAGGGTTAGAGCAAGGCCGAATTCGGCAACCACCAGCACGCCCTGCACGCGAATACGATTTCCCCCGAGAACCGCGCGCGATCCCTGTTTCAATGCGTCGTGCAGATTCACGCGCAGCGACTGAATGCCGGGTGCGCAGCCAAAGAGGATGCCGGAAATGACGGTCGCCACCAAAGTGAACAGCAGGACGGGCCAGCTCATCCGAATATCGGTTTCAATGGGCATGATCTTCTGCGGCAGCAGTACCGTCGCCAGCTTCATCAGCACCCACCCGAGGCCGATCCCGCAGATTCCACCAATGCCGGCAAGCATCACGCTCTCGGCCAAGAGCCGGGCGAAGATCTGCAGACGCGAGGCGCCGAGCGCGGTTCGGAGCGCAATCTCCTTCTCGCGCGAAATACCGTTGGCAAGCAGAAGGCTTGCGACGTTTGCGCACGCAATCAGGAGAACAAAACCAACACTTGCGAAGAGCAGCCACAAATTGCGCTGCAGTTTGGGATCGAGCCAATCGTTGTGGAACGGCTCGAGGCTCACGGCCCAGTTGGGTGGGAAGCCTTTCGGGTGCTTGGGAATAACCACGTGGCGAGTGATGGCGGCCAATTCGGCCTCCGCCTGCTCGCGCGTAACCCCGGGCTTCAGACGGGCGAAGCCGAAACCCCAGTGATTATCGTGAACGCCATACACAAGGGCGAGCGGCGTATCGAAAGACGTGTTCGGTTGCTTGTCTGCGAAACCACCGATGCGCACGCCGATAATGGTGTACGGCTCGCCATCAATCAGCACTTGCCGACCGAGGATATGGGGGTCGCTGTGGAAGCGCTGGACCCAAAGATTGTGGTTGATGATAGTGACGCGATCGCTACCGGGCTTGCCGTCATTGGGAGTGTAATCGCGGCCCATCTCGATGGGTGCGATAACTACATGCGTCGCGGCCCAGTGGCCTAGTGGCTGACTCGCGAAGGCGTAGGCAGTCAAGCCGGGCGTATTCAGGCCGCCGTTGATGGGCTCAGGGTCCCCCGGGGTGGTCATGTGCCGCTCGGTGAAGGCAGAAAAGGCCCAAGTTGTCAGCAGGTGACTGTGTTGGACGTATTCGAGATAGTCGTCAGTCGGAATACCGTTGCGTTCGCCATTGATCTTGGACCAGACGACCATCATGCGGTTGGCCTCCGGATACGGGAGCGGTTGAAGCATGACGCCCCAGATGGTGCTGAACATGGCGGCAATTGAGCCGATGCCCAGTGCAATGGCGAAAATCGCGACCGCCGAGAAGCCCTTGTTTGCTAAAACAAGCCTAAAAGCGTAGCGGACATTGCGCAAAAAGCCCGTTCTCATTGAGGTGGCCTTCTGATGATAACGGCTGACGCCGGGGAAAGGTTCCGGGTAAAGTAAATCGGACTTTGAGGCTGATGCTAGGCCGTCCGCTGCAGTTCGGAACGATCCGCGCCGGCAATCGCTGCCTGAGCGGCTGCAAGCCGTGCGATGGGCACGCGATAGGGCGAGCACGAAACGTAATTCATCCCGACGCGATAGCAGAACTCGACCGAAGCCGGGTCGCCGCCGTGTTCGCCGCAGATGCCAATCTCCAGGTCCGCCCGTGTCTTGCGTCCGAGTTTCACGGCGAGCTCAATCACCTTGCCCACGCCTTCCTGATCCAGCACCGCGAATGGATCTGCCTTGAAAATCTTCAGATCTTCGTACTGCCGGGAGAACTTCGTGTAATCGTCACGCGACAGTCCCATCGTAGTCTGCGTCAGGTCATTCGTGCCGAACGAGAAGAACTCCGCCTCCCGAGCCACCTCGTCCGCCGTCAGCGCCGCGCGGGGGATCTCAATCATGGTGCCGACATAGTACTTGAGATCCTGCATGCCGGCAGCCCCCAGCACCTCTTCGGCAATCTCCACAACCAGCGCCTTTTGGTTTTCCAGTTCTTTCACGCTGCCCACCAGCGGAATCATCACCTCGGGGATGACTTTGATGCCCTTCTTGGCTACTTGCACGGCGGCCTCGAAGATCGCGCGCGCCTGCATCTTCGTCACCTCCGGGTAGGTAATCCCGAGGCGGCAACCGCGATGACCCGGCATCGGGTTGAACTCATGCAACTCTTCCACCCGATGCAGCAGCTCGGGCAAGTGCTTCTTTAACTCGCCCACGGTTACGCTGTACGTAGCGGACATCTCTTTCTTCTCGCGCGGTGTCGCGTGCGGAAGCCTGGCAATGTCCACCATCAGGTTCTCGCGCTTAGGCAGAAACTCGTGCAATGGCGGGTCAAGCGTGCGGATGACGACCGGGAATCCATCCATTGCCTGAAACAGACCGGCGAAATCCTTGCGTTGCATCGGCAGCAGTTTTTGCAGCGCCTTGGTGCGCGTCTTTTCGTCACGGGCCAGAATCATGGCCTGCATGTGCGGGATACGGTCCTCAGCGAAGAACATGTGCTCCGTACGGCAAAGACCAATACCCTCCGCTCCGAAAAGTTTGGCTTGCTTGGCGTCGCGAGGAATATCGGCATTGGCGCGCACACCGAAGTTGCCGCGAAACTCGTCAGCCCACTCCATGAAGGTTGCGAAATAGTGCGATTTCGGATCAGGCTCATTCGTCTTGCACTGGCCCAAGTAAACTTCGCCCGTGCTGCCGTCGAGTGAAATCCAATCACCTTCTTTAACAATGAGTTTCTTGCCGTCAGAAGCGACCGTAGCAATCCTTTTTGCGTCGTCAACCGAAATGGAAGAAGCTCCGACCACGCAAGGACGGCCCATGCCGCGCGCCACCACAGCGGCGTGGCTCGTCAAGCCGCCGACTGCCGTCAGAATGCCTTTCGACACGTCCATGCCGTGAATATCGT
>JAFARV010000319.1 GCA_019245255.1 Acidobacteriaceae bacterium
ACGGGGTGATTGAATAGTAACTTCCTCACCCCAGATCCGGGCCGAAGCGATCGTCAGGGGAAGAAACACATTTGAATTGCCGACGTTGTTATGGTCGAAGTAGTTGGTGGCTCGGATACGAAAGCTGTTCACATCGAAGCTCCAGCCTCGCAACGGAACGCTAAGTCCCACCTGGTTTTCCTCATCGCGTTCGCCTTTTAAGGGAATGATACCGAGGCCTTGTTGTACTGCGTACGCAGCGATCGGACCTGCAACCGTCTCAGGGGGCGGCGCCTGATAGTAAGCGCCGTAGTAACCCCTCAGAACCCAGTTCAAACGCGGAATGCGAACCGCCGCTCCGGCGCGGGGATCGACTGCGCTCTCTACAACACCGCCGTCGAATCGTGTAACGCGGAGTCCCCCGGTAAGAGATAGCCAGTGCGTGACTTTTATCTGATCTTCTGCGAACGCTGCGAGAAGTCCGCCGTTTGCGGATTTGGCGGCTGAAACCGAGTTCCCGGATCCGTCGTTGGCGAGGATTGCGATTGATTCGCTGTCATGCTGGCCGAATCCGTACAGTCCGAATCTGGCATTGTGCATCAGAGTGACCGCGTCGAGCATCACCTCCGCGCCGCCGTAAGTGGAATCGTGATATTGCTTGGTTGCGATGGGCGTGTCTGCAGGATCTCCGTCATAGTTGGCGCGATTGAAGTGAAAGAACGGCGCGACTGTCAGCACCGTTCCGGGTGCTATTGAATGTACCCAACTGAACGTGACTACTGAGTCACGTTCGCGCTCGACGTCATTCATATAAGCACCGTCCATGTCTTGACTGAGAGGAATTTGATAATCGTCTCCTCGCGAAGTCGCGACAACCCGGAATTGATTGTTAGGGTTCGGATTGAAAATCAAGGAAGCAAAGCCGCCGACGCCCCACGCCCGGTCATGCAGCACCGCAGGGCCGGGTGTTTCCAGGCCGTAGTCGCTGCGATTTCCGTCTGCGCTGGCAAACCAGGCAAAACGCTCCGTGTGATCGCCGAGGCTGATCTGGTCATTGGTTTGGTTAAAGGAGCCATAAGTGGTAAGGAACTCAAGCTGGCGATTAGTCTCAAACCCAGTGCGCGGAACCGCGTTAAATACACCATATGTCCGGTCGCCGTATTCGGCGGAGTAGCCGCCTCTTTCGATCTCAACGGTGTCGATGTCCTCAGGGTTAATTTGCGGGCCCACGTTGCTCGCAATATTTGTATTCGGAATGGGAACGCCGTCGATTGCCCAAGTGACCTGATGGCCGCCGCGGATGTGGAGTTGGTCGTGAGTCAAATAGGCGCCGGGAACGAAATCTGTGATGATGCGGAGACTGTTGGCGAGGTTCGCTCCGGGAGTGCTATCAATCGTAGCGCGCGTCACCAATGTTACTGGTCCCTCCGTAGCGGAGCCGAGTGGGTCAGCGGATTCGGAGACGTTTACGGTTTCCGTGCGTTTCGATATTTGAAGCTGGAAGTGCAATACCGGAGACGTTCCAGAACGAGCCTGTATGGTCTCTTCTCGCGAGGCAAACCCCTGGGCAGAGATTTCGACAGAATACGAACCCGCGGGAACAGCAGAAATGCGAAAAACGCCTGAGTCGTCCGTCAGCGCGGTCTCAGAGTACGCCGAATCCGAGGCCTTGAGTAATACCCGGGCTCCTGGAATAGCTCGATGGCTCGGATCGTGAACGACGCCCTGTACCGTGCTCAGGATGGTTGCACAGACGGGCTCAGAAAGCAGCGCGAGCGCGAGTAGGTATTTTTTCACACTTCTCTCCTTACAAGTCAAAACCACAAATCAGGCCGAGGCTTTAGAGAGAAGAAGGAGGTCCGCGCTTTTGCTGCGCGCGCAACATCGACATTCGCCCGCGGGCTAGAGTTTGGGCGGGAGACGCAGGCCTTGCGAGCACGGCTGCAAATAACAGTCGTTCGGGTGCGAGTGCGAGATTTACGTGCGGCGTTACCGCGGTGGACGGTGCCACCGGGCACATAGGACATTTCTCGGAAACGAAGCCAGGAGTGCCGGGCTGACGCTCCATTCGCATCGCACACTTATGCTTTCCGTTCGTGCGGCAACAGGCAGGCAGATCGGATTCAGCACGCGCGCAAAATGCAGGCGCAATCAGAGTTGCACTGAGGAGAAGCAGCAACAAAGATGCGCAGAGGCGTTGCACCGGTTTTCAGTAT
>JAFARV010000320.1 GCA_019245255.1 Acidobacteriaceae bacterium
AAGCTGCCGGGATTCGGGTCGAATTACAAAAGGCAAGTAAAAGCGCTCTATCCGGCTTATGCTCGTGTCTGGATGTCCGGGGGCGAGATGCTCGCGCGGAAAGAAAACGCGATGACGTTGGATCCGCACGTCCGCGACGCCTGGGGGATTCCGGTTGCGAGGATTGCGTGTACGCATTCAGACAACGACCGCGCCATTTATAACGACTTCTTCGAGCGTGCGAAGGAGCTCCTTCATTCCGCCGGTGGCGAGATGATCGCGTCGCAGCCACACATGGGCGTACCCGGCAGCCTGATCCATGAAGTGGGTTCCTCACGCATGGGTAACGATAAAAAAGCGAGCGTATTGAACTCCTTCTGTCAGGCCCACGACATGCCCAACCTTTTCGTTTTCGGCGGCGGCTGCTTCGTGACAACGGGTGACAAGCACCCGACTCTCACCATGATGGCTCTAACGGCTCGCGGCTGCGACTACTTGACAGGCTTAGTACGAAAAGGAGAACTAACTTAGTAATGCGATGGAGTTGTCTTCTGTTAGGAATCGCCGTGACTTACTCGATCAATGCGCAAGCGATTCGCTTCGATACCAGCAGGAAAGTCTGGCTCCTGACTACCATGCGTAGTTCTTATGCCATGGGTGTCTCCTCTACAGGGGAATTGCAGCATCTTTACTGGGGCGGGCCGCTGTGGCGAATGGACGACGTGCCGAAGCCGGGCGAAAAGCGCGATATCTCGTCCTTCGATCCGCACCAGATGCTCGAAAATGAAGAGCTACCGGGCTGGGGTGGTCCCAGATATTACGAACCAGGCCTCAAAATAAGTCGGGCCAACGGTGATCGGGATCTGGTGCTGTGCTACGAATCGCAGCACACGACGGATAACCAACTTGACATCACGCTGAAGGACATACGGGACGATATTCGGGCCGTCTTGCATTACCGCGTCTACTCAAATGTCGGGATTATCAGCCGGTGGGCTACGATCCAAAACGGCGCCAAAGACACGATTACAGTCGAGAGCGCCCAATCGGCCACCTGGTACATGCCGCGAGGCGTCGATTACCGGTTGTCGTACTTGAGCGGCCGCTGGGCCGCTGAAACACAGTTGAATCGCGAACCGATTCACGAAGGGATGAAGGTGCTCGAGAGCCGTCTTGGACACACGGGGCACAACTTCGATCCGTGGTTTGCCGTGGACCATGGAGATGCCGACGAGGAGCATGGGGCGGTGTGGTTCGGCGCACTTGCCTGGAGTGGAAACTGGCGAGTTACTGTCGAGCAGACACCGTATCAGCAGGTGCGTGTTACTGGAGGCTTCAATACGTTCGACTTCTCGTATCCGTTGAAGCCGGGCGAGAGCCTCGAAACGCCTGAATTCTACGGGGGCTTTTCAGCGGATGGCTTTGGCGCGGCGTCCCGGATGTTACATGACCTTGAGCGTAAGTACATCCAGCCGGGCGGTCTCCATGCGCGCGTCCGCTCCGTACTGTATAACTCATGGGAAGCAACCGAGTTCAACGTTTCAGAAGAAGGTCAGCGCAAACTGGTCGATAAAGCTGCAAAACTCGGTGTCGAACTGTTTGTCATCGACGATGGCTGGTTCGGGGCGCGCAACACCGACAAGGCGGGACTGGGCGACTGGGTTGTAAACCCGCACAAGTTTCCCAATGGCCTTGCGCCATTAATCAAGCATGTAAATGATCTGGGTATGGATTTTGGTCTGTGGGTTGAGCCCGAAATGGTCAACCCCGACAGCGATCTGTACCGTGCGCACCCGGATTGGGTCATGAACTTCCCCGGAAGGCCCCGTAGCGAGTTACGCAATCAGTTAGTACTGAATCTTGCGCGCGACGATGTTAGGGATCATATCTTCAGTGTGCTCGACAAACTTGCGAGCGATTACAACATCCGTTATTTCAAATGGGATATGAACCGGACGTTCTCTGAACCCGGCTGGCCTGAGATTGCGCCGGCGGAACAGAAGACGCTTTGGGTCAAGTACGTTTGGAATCTGTACGACATTATGCGCCGGCTCCGAGAGAAGCATCCGCATCTCGAAATTGAATCGTGTACGGGCGGCGGCGGGCGCGTTG
>JAFARV010000471.1 GCA_019245255.1 Acidobacteriaceae bacterium
GCCAAAGCTCCGGCACTCATGCACGTCGTTAGCAGAAACGAAGCGCGAGAGAGTGATTTGCGCCTCCAGGCCGGCCCGCCGCGCATATGCCGCCAGTGACACTCCGGCAGATCCGTTCGAGGTCATCGCCAGGGCGGTTGCTCCGGCTTGCTTTGCCGCGCTAACAACGGAAGCGCTGCCTCGATCGTGCAACGAGCCCGTCGGATTCCTCCCCTCGTCCTTAACAAACAGCCGGCGGGACGCCGTCTCCATCGAAAGAGCCTTGAGTTCAGTCAGCGGCGTCGACCCCTCCCCGTGTGTGATCCCGCGCTCCTGCGGTAAAACGGATCCGTATCGCCAGATTCCCTCACCCTCGCCCAACCGGCCGCTCGTAAACTGCGAAACCGGTGCGTCCTGGCGATACTCAAAGCGCAAGAGGCTGCCGCAGCGCTCGCACGCACCCCACTCGGAACTGGCGGGGGTGGCGCAGCGTACACATAACAGAATGAAAGAAGTTCCCATGGATCAGTAGTTTCCCGGATGCGCTGGCCGACTGGACCCAAAAAATCCTAAACCTTTATTACTACCCCGTACTTTAGGGTGGTAAAAAATCTAGAACTGTGTAAAAATGATCGTAATCGATACGAGATGTTGCAAATGGAACATACATCTCGGGAGGACGCCACGTGCAGTATCCCTTAAGCCCAGACGAACACGCTGCCATGAGCCGGTACCTTTCCGGTATCCGCCGACAGATCCAGGAAGTCTCCGACCTGTTCTCAAATAGGTACGGTAAGGACAGCAGCATAGCGGAGATTGCCGTGAAGACCCTTGTTTCTGCTACACTTCTTGAGCACGAACTCATGCTCGTCGATGCCACCGTGGACTACGCCCCGCCCGAAGAGCTCGGTGTCGATGAAGAAGTGGAACATGTCGCTCACGTGACACCCAGTATCGTATTTTGAATCTTAGCCGAGATGCTTCGCCTTCCCAGCAGTTTTCTTCTGCTTGTCGCGTTGTGGTGCCTGCCTTTGGCCAGTCAAGGCCGCGAGATCCTCTATCTTGTTAACGGCTTCGATCTGCACGCGAAATCGCATACTACCCGTGGTGATACGCTGATCGCCGCAACCGACACCGGAACCTTTGAAATCGGCGCCTCGGAAATCGCACGCATTGAAGTCTTGCCGGACCCCCCGCCACTGGTTCCACCTGCCGCTCCAGCGACCGTATTGTTGAAGACTCCCGAACAGATCGTTCGGGACGCAGCAGCAACTCAGGGCGATGCCCCAGAGTTCGCCGCTTTCGTCCAGAGCGTGGCGGTAGTCGAATCCAACCTGCAGCCGAACGCCGTTTCACCAAAAGGTGCGCGGGGTTTGATGCAGCTCATGCCGAACACGGCCAGGGATCTGGGTGTGGAGCCTCTTGACCCCGAACAGAACGCCAAGGGCGGCGCTCAGTACCTGCGGGAGCTGCTCCTGCGCTACAACAACGATTCCGTGCTGGCCCTGGCTGCCTATAACGCCGGTCCTGCCGCTGTTGATCGTTATCATGGCGTGCCTCCCTACCCGGAAACCATACACTACGTTCGTAAAGTGCTTTGCGAATACGGCAAACATTCCGCGCCAACCCGTAGTTCGGACCGTCAGTTAGCCTCTGCCTTGAGATAACACGCCCATGCAGGTCGAAACCGCTCTGTTCTTCGAGTCGGTCGAGCAGATATACGCGCGCGTTTTCCGCCTCCTTAAGCCCCGCACTCCGGTCCCCCGGATCACCATCCGTTTCCGCCGCTACGCCAACGCGAATAGCCGCATCCGTTTGGCCGATGGCCATCTCGCTGTCGATATCAGCGATCTGCTCGAATCCGCTCCGGCGCCCATTCAGGAGGCCTTGGCCCACATCTTAATCGGCAAGCTCTACCGGAAGGCGCCGGATACGACCGCTCTCGCCCGTTACCGCCGCTATCTGAACCGCTCAGATATGCGCCACAGCCTCCAGCATGCAAAGCAGTCCCGCGGCCGCAAACATCTCCGCGACTCTAAGGGAGAGCACTACGATTTGCGCGAAATCTTTGAGGAGTTAAATTTCCGTTATTTTCACGGCTTGATGGCAATGCCGCAACTCGGGTGGAGCGTGAAGCCTTCCCGCACCACGCTCGGGCATTATGATCCGTCCCACCACGTCATCGTGTTGAGCTCGATTCTCGACTCGCCGTCCGCGCCGGAACCCGTCGTGCGCTTCGTAATGTTCCACGAAATGCTGCACCTACGCTTTCCCACCGAGCATCGCGGGCCACGCCGTTGTGTGCATACTCGAGAGTTTAAGAAAGCCGAACGGGAATTCGAGAATTACCACGAGGCCACTCGCCAACTCAGACATTTTCTTCAGGCTGAAATCCCAAAGAAATAGCAGTCTAGTGCCCAATTACAAAAGTTTGCGTATGTGTTTGTGCCGCTGTGGGGCCGGTTGATAACCGGCGGCGGGTTGGTAACCGTTGGTAACCCGCCATTTGCCCGATTGTCAATCGGTGCGCAGGATACCATCCCGCCCCACACGCTGTTTGCTGCGTATCAGAACTTATGCAATTAGGACTAGCTTGGCTATCGCCTGCTCCAGTTGACCGCGATCTACAAGATCCATGGGCGAGGTCGTCTTACTCAGGG
>JAFARV010000876.1 GCA_019245255.1 Acidobacteriaceae bacterium
ATCCATTGCTCGGCCAGGTGAAGCAGACTTATGTGCGATTACCGATTTATCCCAAGACTCACTACGTAATGGACGCGCCCACGCGCGAGCAGGCAATGCAAAGCATTGAGAACGAGCTGCAATGGTGGCACAAAGAAGTGGAGTCGCAGGGTAAGTTGATCGAAGCGCAGCGTCTTTATCAGCGCACAATGTTCGATCTCGAAATGATCAAACAGATCGGCTACTGCCATGGCATCGAGAACTACTCGCGCCATTTTTCCGGCAGGCTGCCGGGAGAAGCGCCGCCGACATTACTCGATTACCTCCCCACAGACGCACTCATGTTTATCGATGAGAGTCATCAGACAGTGCCGCAGCTGCAGGGCATGTACCACGGGGATCGTTCGCGGAAGGACATACTGGTCCAGTATGGTTTCCGCTTGCCGAGCGCGCGAGATAATCGTCCGCTTACGTTTGAAGAGTTCGAGAACCGCGTCCAGCAATTAGTCTATGTCTCGGCAACGCCCGGCCCTTACGAGCTGACGAAATCGGCCGGTGTTGTTGTGGAACAGATCATCCGCCCAACCGGTCTGTTAGATCCAGAGGTGGAAGTGCGTCCCATTAAGGGTCAGGTCGACGACTTACTGCACGAGATCCGGTCACGAGCTGAGCGGAACGAGCGCGTGCTCGTGACTACACTGACTAAGCGCATGGCTGAGGACCTGGCCGAGTACTACGCCGAGGTTGGCGTGAAATGCGCGTATCTGCACTCGGAGGTGAGCACATTAGATCGGATCAAGATCCTGCGCGATTTGCGACGCGGTGCGTACGATGTACTCATCGGAGTGAACCTTTTGCGCGAGGGCCTCGATTTACCCGAGGTGTCCCTGGTTGCCGTCCTCGATGCAGATAAGGAAGGGTTCTTGCGCTCTAGCGGCTCTTTGATTCAAACCATCGGCCGCGCCGCCCGCAATGTGGAAGGGCGCGCCATTCTGTACGCGGACGTGATCACCGCGAGCATGCAACGGGCGATGCGGGAAACGGATCGCCGGCGTGCTCTCCAGAAAACATACAACGATGTGAACGGGATCATTCCGCAGACCATCATCAAGCCAATCGACATGAGCTTGGTAGCTGTAGCCGAGGGCGATTACGTAACGATCCCGCTCGAAACCGAGCCCGATGCCGACATAGAATTGACAAACGATCAGCGTGAGTCTTTAATTGCGGAGCTGGAGGCGAAAATGCGGGAAGCGGCGAAGGTCTTTGAGTTTGAAAAGGCGGCCCAGTTCCGGGATCGAATCAAAGCGCTGAAAACCGGTGCCGTGTATGAAGAAGCAACTGCCACTCGGGCTGATCGCTGAAGGAAACCTGACGTCATCTTCCATTCTGCGGTTGCCGAGTGTTATTCAGGAGCTGGGACCCGTAAAGTCGAAAGCGCTGCGCCTCGCGCGGCGAGCTTCAAATTATCTTCAGGCGGGCTGGGCCGTTGACGGCTACGAAGATCTACAGGAAACGCGTCTGATCCTCGTTCACGTTCCCGATGAATCGGCTCGGCGCGTCATTGATGAACTGTGTGCCTCCGAGCTTGATATGTCATCGCTCATGTTCGCGTTTGGCGAAACGTGGATGCCGGCGGACGTGCTGGAACCATTGCGTAGCCGTGGCGCGGCCACAGCAACAATTATCCACGCAACAAGTTCCAGGAGAAATTGGTTCGTCGCTGAGGGCACTACTCCAGCCGTTCGGATGACGCGAAAGTTGATTGAGCGAAGCGAGGCGCGTGTTCTTCAGATTCAGACTGGCCGCAAGCCTCTCTACTTTGCGGCCGAACTGCTCGCGAGTGCACTTCCCGCAAAGCTCTTTGCACATGCCGAGCAGGCGTTGCGCGACGCGGGCATCACGGGAAATCACTTACGCAGCATGCTCGAAGATATGGCCCACGAGATGTTCAGGACATACGCAAATGCCGCGCGGCTGACGTGGGCGGGTCCGCTGGGGGAGTGCTCGGAAGACGTGGCACACATGCACTTCCAGTCCCTTCGTGATTACGATCCAGAGCTCGCCGACTACATCGAATTGCATATAGCCGCCGAGCAACGAATGCTTGAACCCGAAGCCAAGCAGCCGAAGGGAGATGCCCGTCTGCCAAACTCGAGTGAGCGATGAGCAAGCGTTATCGATGGAAACTCAAGCAGAGGGAGATTGTACTCGGCGAACGAACTCTGCTGATGGGGGTCTTGAACGTCACGCCGGATTCCTTCTCGGACGGCGGGAAATATGCGGATCCCGATCGCGCCTTTGGACACGCGCTCGAGCTAGAAGATCAAGGCGCGGACATCATCGATATCGGAGCCGAGTCAACTCGGCCCGGGTCGACTCGGGTCCCGGAAGCCGAGGAATTGCGGCGATTGGTACCCGTTCTTAAGCGACTGCGCGATAAGCTGGCTGTCCCCATATCGGTCGACACTTACAAGGCAGGTGTTGCGGAGAAAGCGCTCGAGCACGGGGCGGAAATCATCAACGATCCGAGCGGCGCACTTTGGGACTTACAGTTACCTCGGGTGGCCAGTAAGTGGGACGCCGGTTTGATCATTAATCATATGCGGGGGCGACCGGAGACCTGGGCTAAACTTCCT
>JAFARV010000571.1 GCA_019245255.1 Acidobacteriaceae bacterium
TTCATCGAATTGCAAATCCTTTCGAGGTGAGGTGCGTGCGAAATAGAACGCGAACTCTCGGGTGGGTAAACCTAATCTTAACACGCAAAACCCCGCACCAGCTTTGGACAGCGCAGTGCGGGGTTTTCGGTTTCTACTTTAGCTACATTTTCACGCGACGGGGCAGCCGGTCCACAGGAACATCGGCCTCGTCACTGAACGAGCCCTGAACGTACGAACGGCAACGACTAAGAGTCGGCCACCTCGCGCGGGGTTTGTATGCTACAGTCACTACCAGAATTCATATCTTCGACTGGACCACCTCCTTTCTCAGTGATACTTCGATTTTAGCGCAGAGAATTCGGCCGGTGGCAAGCTTTTTCAGAAGAATTTTTGAGCTCCGGCAAAGGTACTCATTCTGCTTACTAACAGCCGCTTTATCGCATCGGGCACGATACTTGGGCCGTTGGGGGCGCTTGTCATTGCATGGAACTACCAGATCGATGGCAACCCAAGCGCGATAGGGTTGCACTTCCTCGCTGTTGCTATAGGCTTTTTGGCCGGCCACGCCGTTTCGGGGAGAGCAATCAAAGTGCTGGGAGCACGCACCACATCGATTCTGGCGCTCACGCTCGCGGCCGCGAGCTTCGTCTTGCTGAACGTCTTTGCGCCCCCGCTGCCAGTACTCTGGCGGATGATTGGTCTATGCCCGGTCGGGGTTTCGGCAGCTCTGCTCGGGACGACCACTCTCCTGGTCTTGGGCCGTCAGAATCCGGCCGTCAGAGGGGCTGCCGTTCTGTTTTATGTGGGGTGCGCGCTTTCGGCGCTTCTTGCGGCGGTCTCCCCTGCAGCGATCGCGATCATCCCGGCCGCCGCCTTGCTCATACCCCTACACGCGAACCCCAAACCTCTTCCGAGAGGCCCGGGCCTGCGGGTCATTGTGAGTGGCCTGCTCGGCGGCCTCTTCTTCTTCCATTTCGGAAGCGAGTGGGCAATTGCAGGATGGCTTCCTCTATTTCTCATCCGTACATTCGGAGCACCGCCAACGTGTGCAGTTGCGGCACTGGCCGCGTATTTCGCTTTGCTTGCAGTTTGCGTGTTTGCGGCCCGAAGGATCTTGAGACACGCGCCAAGATCCCGAGTGATGGCTGCGGGTGTTACGGCCAGTTTAGCGGGTTGCTATGTCATGGGCTCGGCTGAGTCCTTAACGGTCGCGTTGTCGGGAATGGTCCTTACCACGGCAGGCTTGGGCTTCACCTCATCATCCGTGTTCGGTCTGGTTGAGGAGCGGTTTCCAAACGACCTGCAGGTTTACAACCGTCTGCTTGCGGTTGCTGGGATGGGGGCGTTTCTTGCGCCGTGGCTCTTGAGTTATGTGGATTTGTGGGCCGGTATGCGCTACATCTTTGTGGTCCCGGCGTTCGGTTCGATAGCCGTATTGATTCTCGCGCGCCTTCTTTCGCTCGAAAAGAAATTGATGGGCGACGAAACCCTAAGCGTCGCGAGCGAATCGGTCTGACGCCCAAAAAGACATGAACGCCGAATTGCGCCGGTCACATCTCAGCGCGGGCCACGTGAACAGCGGCGAGCGGTGAAGTCAATATGCTGGCGAGTGCTGCAACGTAGCACATTCCGCCGATCATCAACGTCGCTTGCAGGCCGAGATAGATGGCCAGGAACATAGCGGCAGCTGAACCCATCACGCTCGATGCCGCGTTAACCGCCCACGCCCACCTCACCGAAGCGGGCATGATCTGTTCCAGCAGGCGAAGTCCGGTCGGGAACGGCATGCCCATCGCGAACCCCACTGGCGCAATGAGCGCAATCGAGATGAGCACGCGAATCGAAAACGGCAGCGCCACGCCACCCTCCACGACGGGCGCGATGATTGCGGCAAGCAGGAAAATGCCGGCCGCAATCACCAATAGAACTCGCTTGAGGATGCCAGGCTCACCATGCACCAGCGATTTGCTTGCGAAGCTGCCTGCGCCGCTCGATAGGAGCATGGAGAAAATGATGACCGTCAGCGCGTAGGTGGGATGTCCCAGGAACAGCACGAACTTCTGAATCAGCGCGACCTGAATCAGAATGTAGCCTGCGCCGATGCATAGGAAGAATAACAGTGCTCGTATCGCTCCCGGGCTTCGGGGTAAGCGGCTGCGCAATACCAGCGGCGGCAACGAAAGCATGATGAGCGTCGCCACAATGCTGACGGCGACCACCCCGAAAAGCACCGGCAATGCCATGTTGACCTTGTAATCGGCGGTGCTGCTCGACGCTCTCCAGAAGAAACCCCAAAGATCGCGGGGCTGCACCGTATAGAAGAAGAACGGACGATTGTCGGATACCGGCCGGACGTCAAAGATGTAGGAATCGTAGAAGCGGCCGCGATCTTTCGATACCAGCAGACCTCGAAATGGCGTCGGGAGACCGGTTCCGGGCGCATATATCAATTCCATTCTGGCCTTCGTGGTCGCCGCTTGCACGCGTGCGATATCCGAAGTTGGGAACGGTTCGCGGGAGACGAGAATCGTATCCTGTGCACCCCATTTCTGCAATTGATCCAGGTGCTCGCGTACGATGATCAGGTTGCGCTCGGGTTCGTCCTGCCCGAGTTGATGTAAAGCCTCGATCGCCAGCGCAACGACTCGCAACGATTCGCGCGGCGGCATAAATCCCCAGCGCGTAAAGGACATCACTCCGTCGGGCGTCAAGTGCTCCAGATAATCGACGAACGCATTGGTTGTGTAAAGGCTATTCTCGGAAAGAGCGAATGCGCCGGCGGCAGTCGAGGCCCAAGTGTCTACCAGCGTGGCTTGCAACACCTGATACCGATCGCGCGAGCGCCGCACAAACGAGCGGCCGTCTTCGACGAAGATCTTTACCTCTGGCCGAAAATACAAACCGTTGCTGTACTGCGGAAACTTTTTCTGCATGATCGTCTCCGCAATAATCGGATTGATCTCCACGCCGGTGACGTCCTTGCTGCCCGAAGCCAGCGCTCGCGAGACATCCCACCCCCCGCCCGGCCCGATGATCAGAGCTTTTGCTCCGGGCCTAAGTAAATAAGCGAAGCCAGGACCTGCATACGCCAGGTCATGTCGGTCCTTTGCACTGAGGTGATCGAAATCGAAATTCGCAACGCCTGTGGCGGCGTCGGCATCGATAACAATGCTCTTCATCCCAGGCTCTTGCTTCAGCGCAATGCGCGAGAAGCTGTTCCAGGCGGAAAATTCCTCGCC
>JAFARV010000577.1 GCA_019245255.1 Acidobacteriaceae bacterium
TCCGGTCCAGCACATCGTTGGCGTCGCTCCATTGCCGGTGGAATGCGCGCCACTGAATGCCGCCCGGCATCATGCCGTCCAAATAAAGATCGTACGGGCTGGACAACGCGGCAACTGCCTTTACCGCCGGATGCATCGTAGTCAGGAGCAGTTCCGCGGCCGCACCCATATACGAACCGCCATAGGCTCCCACCTGGCCATCTGACCAGGGCTGGGCGATGATCCAATTCACCAGCTCGGCACCGTCGGCCACTTCATCCGGCGAAAGTTCTGCGGCGCGGCTACCGAAAGACGCGCCCGTGCCGCGAACGTCGGTCAGCACGAAAGCATAGTCGTACAGAACCCAAAACTGCGGATACTCCGACGCCGGCGGCTGCCGGAATCGCGAGTATGGCCAGCGCAGCTCGAATTGCCGGTAATACCGGGTTTGGCAGAGAAGGGTCGGCAGACGTTTTCCAGGCGCAAGACTCTTGGGCAGGTAAGAGTCGACAGCGAGTCTTACGCCGTCCCGCATCGTCACATATTGTGACTTCCGGGTGATCCGCTCATTGGCATATTCCAGAAAACTCTTGCCGCTGCCTCTGCTCGGATTTGGCGGCAGCGGATCAGTAGCGTCATCCCATATGGCAGCGCACCCTGGCGGCAGCGGGGGTGCACGGCTCAGCCACCACCAGATTCCACCGCACACGGCTAACACCGCCAGAATGATTCCAGTTCTCCGGAAACGGAACCAGACGGCTCGCTGGAGACCACGGCCTGCACCTGGTCTCGTGGATCGGGGTGCCCTCACCACGCCCTCCCGTTCTGTCCATTATAGGTGTAACCCCGAGCGTCACGACGGACGGCGATACAACTACATCTGGGGTCGAGCGGGGGGATGCAGCCTTACTTATGTTGTCTGGCGGCGCGCCTCCCCGCCGTTTGGCCTTTTTGAGGCACTTGGTTTCGTAATAGGATGAATGCCATGACCCGAATCAACCGACGCTCCTTCGTCCACTCGGCTGCCGCCCTCACTGCAACCGGGTCACTGTTTCACAACTCAGCCGCAGGCCATCAGGATCATACGCATGCTGAATCGCTGCCGTCCCTTCCGAGCCCTACAGCAGTTTCGCTTATGACCGAAACCGCGAATCGATTACTTGCCGCGCTGGATTCGCAGCAGCGAGCGAAGGCCACATTCAAATTCGAGGATGACGAGCGAATGAACTGGCACTTCATTCCGAAAGAGCGGAAGGGCTTGCCACTTCGTGAAATGACGCCTTATCAGAAGCACCTGGCGAGTGCGCTTCTCAGCGCCGGGTTGAGCCAGACCGGCTATATCAAGGCGGTCACGATTATGAGCCTGGAAGATGTACTCAGAATTATCGAGAATGACAGCGGTGAACGGAGGAATCCGGAGAAATATTACTTCTCAGTGTTTGGCACACCGTCGGAAGCAGGTCCGTGGGGATACCGAGTGGAAGGGCATCATCTCAGCCAGAACTACACCATTGTTGATGGAAAGGTGACAGATGGGCCGAGTTTCTTTGGTGCGAATCCAGCTGAAGTACGGCAAGGGCCACGCAAAGGCCTTCGGACTTTGGCCGCGGAGGATGACCTGGGTTTCGACGTGATCCAGTCGCTCGAGCTACCGCAGCGGAAAATCGCGATCGTGGAGCCGACCGCCTATAAAGACATTTTGAGCGCAGCAAGCCGGAAGGCAGCATTGGCAGGACAGCCCTCGGGATTTTCGGCATCACAGATGAATGCAAAACAGTTCGACGCGCTGATGACGTTGATGAAAGAATACGCGCGCAACACTCCCGGACAACTGTTCAAGCGACGCGAGGAACAGATCGCGGCGGCTAAGAGAGAGATTCACTTTGCCTGGTCCGGAGGGATCAATCAGGGCGACCCGCATTACTATCGGGTCCAGACTGCATCGTTCCTGATTGAGCTCGACGATACGCAGGACAACGCAAACCACATCCATTCGGTATGGCGTGATTTGAACGGCGACTTCGGCGAAGACCTATTGAAGCTGCATTACGAAACGGGGCATCAGAGAACGTAGCGCTGATCGAGCGAATTCGGGGAGCGGGGGCCTGGCGAGATGATTTTCACTCAAAATGCAGAGCGCGCACCGGGTCTACTGTTGCTGCGCGGCGTGCGGGAACAAAGTTCGCCAACAATCCGACAATCAATACACCGAGCACAACCGCCACATAGATGAGCGGGTCGTGTGCACGAACACCGAACAACAACGTCTTCAACATCTTCATCGTCCAGAACGAACAGAAGAGGCCGGCTGCGACGCCGATCCACACCAGCTTCATGCCATTGAGCAACACTTGCGTTAGTACCTGCCCAGGCCGCGCACCGAGAGCGATGCGGATACCGATCTCCTGGGCACGATGGCTCACCGTATAGGAGACCATGCCGTAAACACCCGCGGCTGCGAGCAGACTTGCAATTAAAGCGAACGCGCCGAATAGCCACGAATAGGACCGCCGTGCCCATAATGACCGATCCAGCTGCTCCGCCATCGTCTGGATTGCGAATATCGGGACATCCGGATCCAATTGGCGAACAATCTCACGCGCCGGCGCAACAAGCGTCTTCGGATCGATGGAGGAGCGTAGAATAACGGTCATGCCGCGCAAAGCACGCGCATCGTTGGGATCGACGGTCAATACGA
>JAFARV010000594.1 GCA_019245255.1 Acidobacteriaceae bacterium
CACGATCGCTCCTAAATACGGATTTTTGCGGAGATACCCGGCGAGCTCATCGAAGCCGAGCACGATATCGGCCAACTGCCCTTTCCGATCGGGAGCTTTGATCGACACGATGCGACCGCCGAAGTTGGTGATCGATATCTCGAGCCCGTTCACGTTGCTGAACGTGTACAACTCCGCACGCTGACCCGATTCAGTCGTGCCGAAACCATCGCTTCTTAGTTCGCTCATGTGTTGTTATCGGTACTTTGCGTTTTTCAGCTGCGTGCTCTTCAAGCAGTTGGTTTTTGGATGGGCGCTTTCTGCATCGGCCATACGACAGGTTGATTCCGCCGGAGCGCGAGATTCGCGATATGTCCGGCGCGCGCCGCTGCGACGCCCGCTTCAACCGGCGCCTTCGGCTCTTTCCGGTCGTGTACGCAGTCGAAGAAGTTCCGCATATGCGTAATCGTGCCGTCCTCAATGCTGTGCTCGCTGAGTACCGGATTCTGCACGCGCCGCCCCTCGCGGTCTAGCGTGAATCCGCCGCGATCGAGCTTAATCGTTCCCGTCGTGCCGCGAAACTCCAGCCCGCCATCGTCCACGTTAGAGACCATCGTGCCTTCATAGCTCACTTCGAAACCCGGATAGCGCAAAATCGACTGTATCGTATCCGGGCACTGCCAGATCTCGAAAACATACTTGTCCCCCATGGTTTGCGTGAGTTGCGGCGCATCGGTCTTCATCGCCCAATGCACTACATCGATCCAGTGCGTAAAGAGGTCCGTCATCGCGCCCCCGCCGAAATCCCAAAACCATCGCCAGTGGTAGAACTTTTCGAGTGTGAACGGCTGTTCGGGCGCAGAGCCCAGCCAGCGTTTCCAATCCAGCAAATTCACATCCACCGGTTTTTCGCGCGGATTCTGATAGTTCTGAAACCAGTAAGTACGCGCTCGTGTGATGCGTCCGATATTTCCGGCCTGAATCAGGTCAATCGCGCTCTCGAAATGCACCCAGCTGCGCTGCTGCATGCCGCACTGCAGGATTCGATCTGTGCTGCGCACGGCCCGAATTAGCGCATCCCCTTCTTCAATCGTGTGCGTCACGGGCTTTTCGAGATACACATCCTTACCCGCCGCAAGTGCATCGCATGCCATCCGCACGTGCCAGTGGTCCGGCGCTGCGATAATCACCGCGTCCAAGTCTTTCTTATCGAGCACTTCGCGATACTCGAGGTGCGTGCTGGCCGTCTCGTTCGTCCGCGCACGGATCTCATCCCGGCGCGGCTCATATACATCGCATCCTGCAACCAGAAGGTGACCCCCAACCTGATCGGCAGCATCGAGCAGCGAGCGCATCCGGCCGCCGCACCCGATCGCGCCAACATGTATCAAATCGTTTGAGCCGAACGCTCGGCTCGCGGAAAGCGCAGATAAGCCTGTTGCCATTAGGAAATGCCGGCGATTCGGTGCGTACATAGTCTTCTCCAGTTAGCCTTTATCCCGGTCCTGGGGCCCAATATGAAGCCCATAAAAACAATCCATAGGTAAATCGCGCTTGGAAACTGGTCCCGAGGGCTCCGGGTTGTCGATAATTGGAGTTTAGTCGATACCTTATTGGCGAACGCTGCCCGGCGGGCGGGCCGGTCGCCATATTTATCTACGCCCGGCAAAAGGAGTTGAATGTCGATAGAACTACATGACCGCCTCGAGTTGACTTATTCAGAACTTGAAGATCGTAACCTCGCGGCGAAAGAGCAACGCAGTAAGCGTGTTGCTCCCCACAAGATTCAGGAAGAACGGCTGAAGTATTTGACGGATGAGAAGCGCATCAAGGCCGTCACAGTGTTGTTCAGCGACCTCGAAGGCCGGTTGCACATGCTCGACTATGACAAGAAGTTCATCGTTAAGAGCTTTGACAACTTGACCTTCGATGGGTCCTCGATTCGCGGCTTCACCGCTCAGCGCGAGAGCGATCTTCGTCTCGGTATTGACTGGTCCGCGTTCCATTACGCGCCGTCGGATGTGTTCGGACCCGGCAAGGTTCTGGTGTTCGGTGAAGTCATAGATAAGGACGGAACACCCTACGCGGCTGACATCCGTGGAAAGCTGAAAGCTTTCGCGAATTCGCTGTACGAGAAGAAGAGTTGGACCCTTAATGCCGCTAACGAAATCGAAGGCTTTCTGTTTAAAGGCGTCGATGCCGAGCGGAACTACTACGAAACCGGTAAGTTCGAATACGTGAACACCGGCGGTTACTACCACTCGCTGCCGGGAGATCCGCTACGCGTCTTTATCGACTCGACCGCCGAAGTGCAGCGCGCCATGGGCTTCCAAAACGAGAAGGATCATCCGGAAGTCGCTCCCTCACAGTTCGAGATCAACTATAGCTATGGTGAGGTGGTCGCAGCCGCCGATCAGATTCAGCTGTACAAGCTGATCTGCCGTCAGGTTGCAACGAAAATGGGCCACACGGCGTGCTTCCTGCCGAAGCCAGTCGTCGGTGTGAACGGCAACGGCATGCACACCAATGTTTCCATCAGCACCAACGGTACTAATTTGTTCTGGGATCCGAACGGCGAGGAGAAACTCAGCCAATTCGGATGGGACTTCATCGATCGCATCCTCACACACGGCAATGACATTTGTCTGCTGCTGAATTCCAGCGTGAACGCGTACCGCCGGCTTGATCCGCACTTTGAGGCTCCCAATCAGCTCAAGGCGTCGGCCGTTGATCGCGGTTCCATGATTCGTGTTCCGCTCGCCAACGAACGCAGCGCGCGCGTCGAGGTTCGATCGGTCGCCCCCGATGCGAATCCGTACATGGTGATGTTATCGGTCTTCCGTACCGGCATCGAAGGCGACACCGCAGAGGTCGACAATCTCCGTCAGGCGGAACGCTATCTGCCCGACAACATCTACGACGCGATGGACAATTTCCGTAACGCTCCCTGGAACTGTAAGCTTCTCGGCAACGACGTCAAGGCACGTTTCGCCGATCTCAAAGAGGCAGCTGCTGACCGCTGTCCGCGACAGCTTGGTACCTTCGTCAAGGTGCCCGAAGTGCAGTACCATCACGAGGTCTACAACCAGTTCCTTTGGAATATGTTCTAAGACCAAATTCCAATTCACTTCCACCAAAGCCCCGGTGTTGTTGAATGCCGGGGCTTTCGTGCGTTTAAGATAACTGCATCGGACTCTTCAGCATGGTTCCTGGCAACATCTGGCAGGAGGTTTGGACGAATTTCCAGCACGTCGCGATCGCCTACGTGCTCACTGCAAGCATCGGGTGGGAAAGCGAAAAGGAGACCCATTCGGCGGGGGTACGCACCTTCCCAATCGTCGGCATGGCGAGCTGCGGTTATCTTCTGCTGCTGGGCCCTCACCCCGGCTCGGCTGATCAGTCAAGGCTTCTCCAGGGACTGATCACCGGAATCGGTT
Source organism: Acidobacteriaceae bacterium (assembly GCA_019245255.1). GTDB lineage: Bacteria > Acidobacteriota > Terriglobia > Bryobacterales > Bryobacteraceae > Bog-105. Next base: position 3,417 of record JAFARV010000594.1, read on the forward strand.
TTATTGGAGGAGGCGCGATCCTGAAGGAAGGCGCAAGCGTCACCGGAACAGCAACTGCGGCAAGCGTCTGGAATGCCGGCGTGATCGGGGCCGCAGTGGCGATGAACCACTACGGCATCGCTATCACACTCGCCTTACTCAATCTGTTCACGTTACGTGCTTTGCTTCCCTTAAAGCGTCGATTGGATAACAAGACGAATACCTGACGAGTTCCGGTTCGGTGCCGTCGCAATCCGTAAACCATCCCACATAGGTTCGCTTTGTGCTCCGGAAGTGCGCGCGAGACCGCCCGTCAGAGATTTCATTTTTTTCTTGCAGTCCGCCTAATATTGTAGTAGATTGAACCACAGGCGTCGTATTCGTGGCACATCCTCGCATCAGCGGTTTTGAGCTCCAGTTGCTTGAGAAATTGTGGGACCTCGGCCCTTGTTCCATCCGAGAGATCCAGGAGGGTTTGCCGGAAAAAGAACGTCCCGCGTATACCACCGTGCAGACCATGATTTACCGGCTGGAGGAGAAAGGCGCCGTTCGCCGGGTCAAAAAGATCGGGAATGCGCATCTGTTTCAGGCGGCCCTGACAAGAAAGTCCGTCTACCGCCGCGCTATAGACGACCTGTTGAATCTGTTCGGAGGTTCAACCGCGCCCGTCATGTCTCATTTGATCGAAACAGGAAAACTGACCCTCGCGGACATCAAGGCGCTTGAGAAAACAATCGCTGAACGGGAGGGGTCGTGAACCAGTTCCTGCTTCGGCACATTCTCGAATCGACGATGATCTGTCTGCTGGTAAGCATGGTTGCGTCGCGCATACAGGCCGCCGCCCGTACCAGGCACACGATCTTTCTGATCGCTATTTTGAAGTTCGCTGTGCCGTCTGCCGTGTTAAGTGCAGCGGGCGCACAGATTGCCTCGATGATTGGCGATTCAGCCTGGTTCCCGCTCGCCGAAACAAGAATCTCCACCTTACTGATTACCATCTGGGGAGTAATTCCGTTCCGCATAGGACACAATGACCTTTCTATCGCTTCCGACCTGATACTCGGTTTCTGGGTCATCGGAATCGTCGTAAGGCTCAACGCCTGGCGCTTACGGGTTTCAGAGGCCAACGGTGTCATGCAGCTCGCGACGCCTTCGATGATTCGAGCATTTGGCCGTGCGCGGGAGTTGCTGGGCATCGAACGCTCTGTTGATTTGTGTATTTGCCAAACCGCGGAACCACCGGCACTCGCCGGGATCTGGCGGCCAAGAGTACTCTTTCCGGCGCACCTTTGCGGGAAGCTCAGCCAACCCGAACTGGAAGCGGTATTCCTGCATGAACTCGCACACGCAAAGCGAATGGACAACCTCGCCGCCGCAGTCAGTCATCTAATCGCATGCCTGTTCTGGTTTCATCCGTTGGTCTGGTGGGTCGAGCAGCGGCTGAATTGTGAACGTGAGCGTGCGTGTGATGAATTGGCAATTGCATGTGGCGCTGCGCCTCAGACATATGCGGGAACAATT
>JAFARV010000632.1 GCA_019245255.1 Acidobacteriaceae bacterium
CCGTACCGACGCCAAACGTCTGCAGCAGGTTCTTAAGAATCTCCTTTCAAACGCTTTAAAATTCACCGAACACGGGTCCGTCCGCCTGAGGATCGAGCGTGGCTCGCAAGGTTGGAGTCTTACACATCCCGTTCTCAGCCGTGCCAAACAGATCGTCAGCTTCTCCGTTGTCGACACCGGCATCGGCATCGCGCAAGAGAAGCAGCGCATTATCTTCGAAGCGTTCCAGCAAGCTGACGGCACCACCAGCCGCAAATACGGCGGAACCGGCTTGGGCCTCTCCATCAGCCGAGAACTGGCGCGGCTTCTGGGAGGAGAGATCCGCCTTCAGAGCACCGTCGGCCGTGGAAGTACGTTTACTCTCTACCTGCCGCAGTCGTACATTTCGTCCGCTCCGAAACTTGAGACCATAGACACCGCGAGCCTTCGAAAGGCGGCCAATGCGGCCGCGCAATTGACCAGTTCGGAGGTCGATCTTATCCTGCCTCCATCGGCATCCGTTCCGGTTGAAGATCTTGTCATTGATGACGACCGGAACCTGATTGCGCGCGATGATTCCGTGCTCCTCATCGTTGAGGACGACGTCACGTTCGCGCGCATAATGATGGACATTGCGCACGCACGGGGCATGAAGAGTCTGGTTGCGCTTCGGGGCACAACAGCGCTAGCGCTTGCGCGGGAATTCCACCCGCGTGCAATCACGCTGGATGTCCGTCTGCCGGATATGAGCGGGTGGGCGCTGCTCGACCGTTTGAAACACGATCCTGCGACCGCTCACATTCCCGTGCACGTTTTGTCCGGCCACGAAGATAACCGGCGAGGCTTCGCGCTCGGCGCAATCAGTTGCGTGCAGAAAGCACTGACTAAAGAAACCCTTGAGGAAGCCTTCGACGCGGTCCAGCGATCCATGCAGCCACGCCGCAAAACGGTTCTTCTTATTGCCGAAAACGACGTCAGGATCGCCGATATTCATCAGCTGATTGGCGGCGAACAGGTTGAGATCGTCGATGTCGCAACCCCCGCCACCGCCATGGATCTCATCGATTCGCGGCACATCGACGTGATCATCCTCGATTGGGTGCTGCCCGAGCGTGGCGGCTTAGAGTTCATCGAAGCGGTACAGTCCAAATTGTCACCCTACGTTCCGCCCATCATCGTTTCCGGAACGCGCAACCTGGATGACAAGCTGATTACAGCCATTCACAAGTGCTCCCGCCGCAGCGCCGTCCGGTATGCCCCATCTATTGAGCGGCTTCTACAGGAGACTGTGCTCCTGCTGCATCGTGACGAGCAATCGCTGTCCGCTGAACAGCGCATGGTGCTCGAAGAGCTCCGCCAAACCGACCCGCGCCTCGCCGGCCGAAAGGTCCTTGTCATCGACGATGATTTGCGTAACATTTTTGCTCTTACCAGCGTTCTCGAACAACATGAGCTGAAGGTCTTTCACGCAGAAAACGGACGCGCCGGCATCGAAGTTCTCAAGAATGTGAAGGACATCGATATCGTTTTGATGGACGTGATGATGCCCGAGATGGACGGGTTTGAGACGACACGCGCCATCCGGCAGATTCCTGAGTTTAAAACGCTCCCGATCATTGCTCTCACCGCCAAGGCCATGAAGGGAGATCGCGAAAAGTGCCTTCACGCAGGCGCTTCCGACTATGTCACCAAGCCCGTAGACCTCGAGCAGCTCTTTTCCGTGATGCGCGTGTGGATTACTCGTGACGCCGATGCCCGCTTTGAACACGGCGCGCTAAGCGTTCCCAATTGGCTGTCCGACCATGATTTCGCTGTTGATGACGACCGCGGCCATATCGAACCCGGCGATCGTGTATTGCTCATTGTCGAAGACGATGTTACCTTCGCAAAAATCATGGTCGACGTGGCGCACAAGAACGGCTTGAAAGCTTTGATCGCGCTTCGCGGAAGCACAGCAGTGGCGCTTGCGCGCGAATTCCGTCCCGCGGCCATTAGCCTTGACGTTATGCTTCCGGATATGAGCGGATGGACCGTGCTGGACTATCTTAAGCATGATACGGATACCCGGCATATCCCTGTTCACGTCCTCTCGGGTGATGAGAATATTCGTCGGGGCTTTGCGCTCGGCGCTATGACATGCGCTCAGAAAGCCGCTGCGGCCGGCACTTTGGACGAGATATTTGCTCACATCCGCGACTCAATGAATCAGCGGGTTCGCCGTTTGTTGATTGCCACCAACAACAGCCCGCTCTACGAAGAGATCAAGACTGTTGTCGGCGGCACTGATATCGAATTCTTGCATGCCTCATCCGGCACCGAGGCGCTCCAGGTCATCACGTCGGAGTACCTCGACGGCATTGTTCTCGACTGGGTGCTCTCCGAGATCGTCGGCACGGAGTTCATAGAACTCGTGCAATCCCGGCTCGCGCCGCTGGTGCCTCCCTTTGTTATCTTTGGTAGCCGCAAGCTCGGAGCGTTACAAGCTGCCGAACTCCATCGGCTGTCTCGCAGCAGTGCCGTTCGTTACGCATCTTCGTTGGAACGCCTGCTTGATGAAACGATGCTGCTGTTGCACCGTTCCGAAGAAAGTCTCAGTGATCACCAAAAGCAGGTTCTTGCGAGTACTCGCCAGACGGATCCCATGCTTGCAGGCCGCAAGGTGCTGGTCATCGACGACGACTTGCGAAACATCTTCGCGCTGACGAGTATCCTTGAGCAGCGTCAAGTTGAGGTGCTTCATGCCGAGAACGGCCGCTCCGGAATCGAAGTTTTGGAACGCAATCCCGACGTGGACATCGTCCTGATGGACATCATGATGCCCGAAATGGATGGCTATGAAACGACGCGCGCTATTCGCCAGAAACGGGAATTTGAAACCTTGCCGATTATTGCGCTGACTGCGAAAGCCATGAAAGGCGACCGTGAGAAATGTTTGCAGGCCGGCGCCTCCGATTACGTTACGAAACCGGTCGACCTCGACCACCTCTTTTCGGTGATGCGCGTCTTGCTTGCACGCATGTACGAAACAGAAAAATCATCCGTTAACGGACAGAGAAAGTGAGCCAGCTACACATACCGGCGCCTCTGGCGAAATTGATCGTTTCCAGCCCCGAAACGTTCTCGACAGGCGATGTCCGTGTCAAACTTCTGCTCGTTGATGACGATCGCGACAATCTCTTAGCTCTGCAGGCCGTGCTTGAGCCTCTCAATCAGGAGTTGCTGCTTGCCGACTCCGGCCTGAACGCCCTGCGCCTGTGCCTGGAGCACGATTTCGCCGCCATTCTTCTCGATGTGCGCATGCCCGAAATGGACGGCTTCGAAACGGCAGAGATGATCCGGTCCCGGCTTCGGTCGCGGCACACTCCGATCCTGTTCCTGACCGGTTATCGCAGCGATGAACAACTGTTTCGCGGCTACGATCTCGGGGCTGTCGATTTCCTCTTCAAACCCATTGTCCCGGAAATCCTCCAGAGTAAAGTCTCTGTGTTCGTCGAGCTCAGCCGTACCGAACAACTGCTGCGCCGGCGCACGGAAGCGCTGGCCCGTACTGAGCAGAAATTTCGTGCGGTCCTCGAAGCCGCACCGGACGCAATGCTGATTACAGGTCTCAGCGGAGTCGTTCAGCTTGCGAACTCTCGCACCGCCGCCCTGTTTGGTTACTCTCGTGACGAAGTTACCAGCCTCAACATCTCAACCCTGATCCCGGAATGGCAGCCGCCCATCGTCATCCCGGAAGATATTCAGACCAAACCGATGCTCGAATCCCGGCTGACTGCGCTGCATAAGAACGGGTCGATCTTTCCTATTGAAATCACCCTCAGCC
>JAFARV010000843.1 GCA_019245255.1 Acidobacteriaceae bacterium
TTCTGCTGATCGCGGCGGTGCTCGGTGCGAAGGAATTGACAGCCTTTCGCGAGCTGGCTTCTTCACTGGGTCTCGCCGCCGTGGTAGAAGTACATGATTCCGAGGAGCTCGCGAAGGCGGTGGATTCGGGCGCGGAAATAATCGGCGTGAACAATCGCAATCTGGATACCTTTGAAGTGTCCCTTGACACGTCGATACGCCTGAGCCTCAAGATGCCTGCAAATGTGCTGCGTGTCAGCGAGAGCGGCATCTATACGCGTGCCGACGTTGAATTGCTGCAGAGCGCGGGATTTGATGCATTTCTTGTCGGGGAGTCGCTGATGAAGTCAAAAGACCCGGCCGCATCTCTGAAGGCGCTGCTCGGGAGCCGTAACGGCCATGATTGAACCGGCATTCGTGATAAAAATCTGCGGCGTGACGTGCGAAGAGGATGCCGACGCGGCACTGGACGCGGGTGCAAACGCAATCGGGTTTAACTTTTACCCGGAGAGCCCGCGCTACATCACTCCGGAACGCGCTTATGATATCGCGTCTTCCCTGCCCTGCGGGTGTTTGATCGCCGGAGTGTTCGTCAATGCGCCGTCGAGTGAGGTGAACAGAATCGCGGAGCAGGTAGGTCTCGAGGTGGTGCAGCTCCATGGCAAGGCTTGCGAGAAGCCGACCGGCGCGTACAGAATCTGGAGAAGCCTTCCAGCTAATTTGCCGGCGCCGGCTCGCGATGACTCAATCGAGGCTTACCTGCTGGACAGCGCGACGCCGAAGTTCGGAGGATCGGGCGAAACGTTCGACTGGTATGCCGTGCGAGGGTTTCCTTACCGGATGATTGTCGCCGGAGGTCTGGATGCGAGCAACGTCGCGGGTGCAATAGCGGCTCTGCAGCCATGGGGTGTGGACGCGTGTTCGCGGCTCGAGTCGTCGCCCGGAAGAAAAGATCCGGTAAAAGTTCGTGAGTTCGTGGCGGCCGCCCTTAAGGCGAGTGAAAGTCTTTCCGGCCAGGCAGTGACTTTATGAGTGTGACGTCCGTACCAGATACGCTGGGGCACTTTGGCCCTTACGGCGGACGCTTTGTTCCCGAGATCCTGATGTGTCCACTCGAGGAGCTCGAGCGGGCGTATCTCAAAGCACGGGAAGACCCATCGTTTCAAAAAGACCTGGAAGAGCTGCTGACGCAATATGCCGGGCGGCCCACGCCGCTATATCACGCAAAACGGCTTTCAGAGATGCTTGGAGGAGCGCAGATCTGGCTCAAGCGCGAAGACCTGCTGCATACGGGAGCCCACAAGATCAACAACTGCCTGGGACAGATTCTGGTTGCCAGGCGAATGGGGAAAACGCGCATTATCGCGGAAACGGGCGCGGGGCAGCACGGCGTTGCGAGCGCCACGGTTTGCGCATTGTTCGGCATGGAATGCGTGGTCTACATGGGCGAAGAAGACATGCGGCGGCAGCGTCTGAATGTCTTCCGCATGCGCCTGCTGGGCGCCAAGGTCGTGCCGGTGGATGCGGGCAGCAAGACGTTGAAGGATGCCGTCAGCGAAGCGATGCGGGACTGGGTGACAAACGTCGAGACAACACACTACCTGCTGGGTTCGGCTTTGGGCGCGCACCCGTATCCGATGATGGTTCGCGATTTCCAGAAGGTGATCGGGGATGAGGCGCGTGCTCAATCGCTCCAGCGGATTGGGCGTTTGCCGGACGCGATCTTTGCCTGCGTAGGCGGCGGCAGCAATGCGATCGGAATCTTCTATCCGTTTTTGAACGACGCGAGCGTTCGTTTGATCGGGGTAGAAGCCGGGGGCAGGAGCCCGAGGCTCGGCGATCATGCAGCGCGTTTAAGCGGAGGCTCGCCGGGAGTGCTGCAGGGGGCCATGAGTTACCTGTTGCAAGACGATGAGGGGCAGGTGGGATTAACTCATTCAATTTCCGCCGGACTCGATTACGCGTTGATCGGTCCGGAGCACGCGTGGCTTCATGACAAACGCCGCGCAGAGTATGTGCCGGTCAGCGATGCGGAGGCGCTCGAGGGAGCGAAGATGTTGGCGCGGACGGAAGGCATCATCCCGGCGCTCGAATCGTCGCACGCGATTGCGGAAGCGGTGCGCAGGGCTCCGGCGGAAAACGGTGCCGTGTACGTTGTGAATGTCTCCGGGCGCGGTGACAAGGATATCGACATCTATCGGGAAAACATGCCGGAGATGGATTCCTAATGGCGGTTGCGACGCAAACGCGAATCGGCCGGCTCTTCGAAGCAGCGAAAGCAGACGGGCGGAAAGCGTTCATCGCGTATCTCACGGGAGGCGATCCCAACCTGGAGCGGACAGCGTCGCTGATGCTGGCACTCGAGCGTGGCGGCGCGGATCTGATCGAACTCGGTGTTCCCTTCTCCGATCCGATTGCAGACGGTCCGGTAATCCAGCGGGCATCGGATCGGGCTTTGCGCGGCGGGGCTACGCTTTCGGGGCTGCTCGAAACGGTGCGAAGAGTTCGCCGGGAGTCAGAAGTTCCTATCTTGCTGTTCAGCTATATGAATCCATTGTTGCGATACGGGTTCGAAAAGCTCGCGGCAGATGCTTCGGCGGCCGGCATTGACGGCGTGCTGATGACGGATCTGTGCGTGGAAGAGGCTGAGGAACCCGTTCGCAGCTTGCGCGATCGCGGCCTGGATACGGTTTTTCTCGCTGCACCGACCAGCAGCGAACGCCGCTTGCGATTGGTCGCGGAACACTCGTCGGGTTTCGTTTACCTGGTTTCCCGAACCGGAGTGACAGGCGAACGCCAATCATTATCCACCGCAGCAGCGCCGCTTGCGAACAAAATGCGCCAGATCACGAGTTTGCCGCTCGCGATAGGTTTTGGAATCAGCACGCCGGACCAGGTTCAGGAAGTGGCGAACATTGCTGATGGCGTGGTAGTCGGGAGCGCGCTGGTCAAGAGCATCGAAAAGAACATGGAAAGCGGAGATCTTCCGGCGGAGCTTCAGAGATTTACGCACTGGCTTTCCGCGCCGCTTCGGGAAAGATGAGACAGTTCGGTCTTGAAGACCTTGCACGGTGTCGCGACCGCATCGACGAGTTGGACGAGCAGATCGTGGAGTTGCTGAACCGGCGAACGTCCATCGTGGAAGAAATCGGACGAATCAAGCAGCACCTCACGCTCAACATTTACGAACCGAAGAGAGAAGAGCAGGTATTCGCGAATATCACGCGCCACAATCAAGGTCCTCTGCCGGACGACGCCATCCGGCGCATTTTCGAGCGCATTATTGACGAGATGAGAACGGTGCAAAAGATCAAAATGCTTGAGCGAACTGTCAAGGCGGAGAGCTAGAACCACATGCTCGTGGTGATGCAAGAGGGTGCTTCGGAGACCCAGATAGAAAACGTCATTGACCGGCTGGTTGAGATGGGGTTTACCGTCCATCGCTCGACCGGCGTTCGCCACACGGTGCTCGGCGGCGTCGGGCCGAAAGATGATTTCGATCCTGCGGAACTCGAAGTCCTCGAGGGCGTAAAAGAGTGCCACCGCATTGTATCGGCATACAAGTTGGCGAGCCGCCACTTCCGTCCGGGCGGAACGGTAATCAACATACGGGGCGTCGATATCGGCGGCCCGACGCTGGTGTGCATGGCGGGCCCGTGCAGCATTGAGAGCGCTCAGCAAATCGAAAAAGCGGCAGATATTGTGGCGTCGGCTGGAGCTCGAGTGATTCGGGGCGGCGCATTCAAGCCCCGCAGTTCGCCGTACAGCTTTCAAGGGCTTGGCGAGCAAGGACTCGAGTTGCTCCGCAAAGCCGCCGATCGCCGGGAATTGCTGGTGATCAGCGAGGTGATGGATCAGACGCAAATACCGCTGCTTGCGCAATACTCCGACATCCTGCAGGTGGGCGCGCGCAACATGCAGAATTTCAATCTCCTCCGGGAGCTCGGCAAGATACGAAAACCGGTTCTGCTGAAGCGCGGCATAGCCGCAACCATTGAGGAACTGCTGCTGTCGGCGGAGTACATGATGTCCGGCGGCAATTACGAGATTATGTTGTGCGAGCGCGGCATCAGAACGTTTGAAACAAGTACCCGCAACACGATGGACATTGCCGCAATGCCGGTGCTGAAGCGGCTGACGCATCTGCCGGTGATTGCGGACCCGTCGCATGGTACCGGCAGACGTGAGTACGTGGTCCCCATGGCACGAGCGTCGGTGGCGGCCGGCGCGGACGGTTTACTGGTCGAGGTGCACCATGATCCGGATCATGCGTGGAGCGACGGCGCGCAAACTCTTCGGCCCGACCAGTTTGCGGAGATGATGCAGCAGGTCCGCGCGATTGCCGGCGCGATTGGCCGGGCCGCATAATTGTCGATGAAAACAATAGCGGTGGTGGGCGTCGGCCTGATTGGCGCCTCATTCGCTCTCGCAGTACGGAAAGCTGGCTTCAGAGGAGAAATCGTTGGCGTCAGCTCCAGCCGCTCAATTGCCGAGGGTGTCTCGGCAGGAGCGATCAACCGGGGAGTTACGCTGGAGGAAGCGGCGGCATCGGCAGATCTGATTTATCTTTCGCAGCCGATCGATCAGATCATCAGAACTCTGAAAGCACTCGGCCCGATCGTCCGCGCAGGGTGTTTGGTGACGGATGCAGGGAGCACTAAATCCGCCATTGTGAATACGGCGCTCGAGCATGTGCACCGGGCATCCTTCATCGGGGGACATCCGATGGCTGGAAAAGAGCAGCGAGGAGCAGCCGCGGCAGATGCAAACTTGTTTCGAGGACGTCCGTATGTTCTCACTCCGATGAATCGTGCGGAGTCGCTGCAGCATCTGATCGACATCCTAAACAGCATTGGGGCTGAAGTAATTGAGATGAGTCCCGAAAGACACGATGAGACGGTCGCGTTGACGTCGCACCTACCGCAGGTGTTATCGACAACGCTGGCGTCTTTCCTGAATTCGCATAAGAGCGAAGATATGTTACGCGTGTTTGGTCCGGGGCTGGTGGATATGACGCGGCTGGCGCTAAGCACCCCCGACGTGTGGGTGAGCATTCTCGAGACGAACAAGCCGGCTGTGCTGAAGGCGATGACTTTGTTTGAAGCTAAGATGGGCGATGTTCGGAAGAAGCTGGAGTCGGGTGAGTTAGCCGCGGATTTCGAGCAGGGAGCGCAATTTGCGGCGCGGATGCGTAAAGTAGACCGGAATAGTCCGTACGAAAAGTAACAATGGTTCTAAAGGCCGGAAGTTTTGCTTGGGATATTGCAGTTATACTGCATATAATCGAACAACGAGGATCCAAACTGTGACCTCTCTTTCAAACGTCGCCCGAAGTGCGCTTGGACTGATGCCGGACGTAACGCGGCTTAACTCGCTGCGCCGTTCGACTTCATTGTTTTCGCAAGGCCAAGTAGCCGATGCGCTCTATATCATCGAGGACGGCCTAGTGAAGCTGACCCGCACGAGTGAATCTCAGAGCCGGATCATTCTCATGATCTGCGGCGCGGGATTTGTAATCGGCGAAGAAGCGCTTGCTGCCGACTCCCAAACCTATTACGCTGAGGCCGAAGTGCTTGCGCCTGCCGCGGCATTGCGCGTGCCTCGAGAAACGCTGACGCGAGTGCTGGCAAGCACACCGGAGTTAGCCGAAGCAATGACGGCTGCGGTGGTGCGGCAGAAGCGCGCTTTGGCGGAGAAGATTGAGCTGCTTTGCTTGCATGACGTCGAGTACCGGATCTTGCATTATCTGGCGGATCTGGCGAGTCTGGTCAAGCCGGGTGGCGATAGCGAGCCATATCAATTGCCCATCACTCAGCTGGAACTGGCCGATCTGGTGGGCGCTACGCGAGAGACGACTTCAACGACGCTGAACCAGTTGGAACGCAGAGGACTGGTGCAATTGTCGCGCCGGCTGTTAACGATCCCGTCGCCCGCAAGCCTCCGCGCGGCAGCGGTCGCGCGCGGCGCAACCAATGGAAGAGCAGTTCCAGCGATGACCGGTTCCGTTTAAGCGGACCGTTGACGACGCCGCGCTCGCGTGGCATCGGCACTCGTGTTCCACCTGCGCTGGCCTGTAAGGCGAACTACGTTCGAAGTACGCAACCTTTCCAGGGTACTATAGTTGTTCGTAACACATTGATTAGCTTGATTTTTCTGTTGCTCGACGGGTGTGTTTCTGTTACATTTAATTGCAGATTTTTCGATGTTAGCTGGTTGTATTCCTGCGAGCCCTAAACCGATTTGGAGGGCTCGGCTCTCCGGAACGGTGCGGGCGATCGGGCATTCACCTCGCATCAAATAACAGGAGAGAGTAGTGAGAGAAAAAGGTGTAGTGAAATGGTTTAACGCCGCAAAGGGGTATGGATTTATCCAGCGCTCTAACGGCGATGATGTATTCGTCCATTTTTCGGCGATCCAGATGAATGGATATAGGACGCTTGAAGAGGGAGCAGAGGTGGAGTTCGAAGTGAAGCGGGGTCCAAAAGGATTGCAAGCCGAGAACGTCGCCCGGCCGTAAGAAAACAAACCAGCGCACAGATCAGGCCGTCGCAGCATGGAGACTGCGGCGGCCTTCGTGTTTTTAGACCCTGTAAGCTGATAGCGGAACATGCACTATCGAAAACTGGGCACGACAGAAGCGGAAGTGAGTGAGATTGGCTTTGGGGCGTGGGGCATCGGCGGGAATCAATGGCAAGGCGGTCGCGACGATGAGTCGAAGAAAGCGCTGCAGCGGGCGTTTGAAGTCGGCGTAAACCTCATAGACACGGCGCTCGCGTACGGCGAGGGCCACAGCGAGCGGCTGGTAGGAGAAGCAATACGCGGCGGATTCCGCCGCATTTATGTTGCGACGAAAGTTCCGCCGAAAAACCGCATCTGGCCGGCATCTCCGGAGACGCCGATTTCCGAAGTGTTCCCTTACGACTACATTGTGCAGAGTACCGACCAGAGCCTTCGAAACCTGGGCATTGAGCAGATCTATCTGCAGCAGTTCCACGTTTGGACGGATGCCTGGGTGAAGACAGAGGAATGGCAACGCGCAGTGGAAGATTTGAGAAGAAGCGGGAAGGTACGGTATTTCGGAGTTTCGATTAGCGAGCACGAGCCCGATACCGCGCTCGAGGTGGTGAAGACTGGGGCGATCACGGCCGTTCAGGTGATCTATAACATCTTCGACCAGAAGGCCGAGGAGCATTTGTTTCCTCTGTGCGAGCAGCGGCGAATTGGGGTTCTGGCGCGAGTGCCTCTAGACGAAGGCGGCCTGACAGGGACGATCACTCCGGACGCGAAATTTGCACCGGGCGAGTTTCGCGAATCGTACTTCCGCGGGGACCGAAAACAGCAGGTAGTGGAGCATGTCGAGGCATTGGAAAAGGACCTTGCAGGCGTGCCTGGCACTCTGCCCGAGATTGCTCTGCGTTTCTGCTTATCTCATCCGGCGGTGACGACTGTCATTCCCGGGATGCGACGTGTTTCATCAGTCGAGAGTAGCTGCCGCGCGTCTTCCGCAGGCAAACTGGACGCGAAGACGCTCGCGATCCTGAAACGGCACAAGTGGGATCGCAACTTTTATCAGTAAGCGTATGCGAATCGCCGTATTCAGCGACATCCACGATAATCTGTGGAACCTCGCTGCCGCCGTGAAGTCCGTCGAAGACGCCGACGTGCTGCTCTGCTGCGGCGATCTTTGTTCGCCATTCGTGATCGACGAGCTGGCGAAGTTTCCCCGCGACGTGCATGTGGTTTTCGGGAACAACGATGCGGATCTTTACAGGATCACCGCCAAGGCAGGGCGCACCCGGCACGTGCGCGTGTACGGGGAGTTATTCCGCCAGGATTTCGCCGGGAGACGGCTGGCGATGAATCATTTCGATTACCTGGCAAAGCCGATGGCCAAATCAGGCGAGTTCGATATTGTCTGCTTTGGCCATAATCACCAACTCGAGATCGGACGGACGGGCGCATGTCTGCTCGTGAACCCGGGTCCCATCATGGGCGCTAAGTTCGCGAACGGATGGGAAGATGTGGCGCCCACATTTGCGATTTACGACACGGATTCCAATTCCGCGGTGAGCTGCGAGATTCCCGGTGTTCACGGGCGGGATTAATTGGTTCGGGTCAACCTATCGAGTCAATCTATCTAGGATTGACACCCGGGTCTCAGCTTTCATACACTTTCGGCATGGAAGTAACATTGACGCCGGAACAGGAAGCAGAACTCGCAAAGCTCGCAATGCGTGACGGCATCAGTGCCGAGCAGCTTGTGAAGGACGTGGCATTGCGCCTGCTTGATGCGGATGCGCGGTTCAGGGCCGGGATTCAGGAAGGCTTTAATGCAATCGACCGCGGCGAGTACCTGGAAGAAGAGGAGATGCACGCCAGGGTCTCCCGAATGCTGCAGCTTTGAGAAAGCTTCGCTGGTCGACGAGAGCGGCGGAGGATTTGGAGCAGATCCGAAAGCGAATCGAAGCCGACAACTTCACAGCCGGCAGACGGATAGTTGAGACCATCTACGATGCAGTCGTAAGCCTCAAAGACTTTCCGTATCGCGGACGGCCGGGCACATACGAAGGTAGCCGCGAGCTGGTTCTCACCCCCTTGCCTTACATAGTGGTGTACCGCGTCAGCGAAACGCATGTCGAGGTCTCCCGCATTTGGCACGGTGCACAGCGAAGACATTGATTGGCCTCACCATACGCGGCAGGCATTGGCGCGCATCATGGGCTGACCTTCGTGACACCCAAAGGCGTGGCCGAACTCGGGCAGGTCTGAGACCACTCCGTTGATGCGAAATTCGTCGGGCGAGTGCGGATCTGTGATGGCGTGCAGACGCTTGCTCTCGGGCCGCTGTTCTCCGCATGCCCATTGCGCCATCCCGACAAAGAAGCGCTGTTCGGGCGTGAGGCCGTCCAAGGGCTTATCGTTCGCGGCGGTGTTATGCTTCCAGGCAATGTAGGCAAGCAGAGTCCCTCCGAGATCTGCAACATCTTC
>JAFARV010000032.1 GCA_019245255.1 Acidobacteriaceae bacterium
GATCGTTCGAAAACTCCTGTATCGCTTTCAAATTGTGATCGAGCACCCAGACGGCGACATACACGTTCTGGGGCAGCTCGGTTTTGATCAGATCAAGTGCTGCATTTTTGGCGACCTGGCGGTCGTTCACCGCGTCGAGACGGCTGAATATGAGCGTAATCAGGCGCACCTGGCGCAGCGGATCGAGTTGCTGCCGTTGCACTTCCGATGCCGGGCCTCCACTCTGCGGTCCCGCAATCAGCATCTGGCTTCCTTGAACGAGGCGAAACGAAGAGATCTTGCGCTGCACTCCGTTATCGAATACCGCCAGGTCCTCCGAGGTGAGATTGGTCACGAGTTGACCTTTCTTGTCGTGTGCTGTTACATCGAGCAGCACTTCCTCACTGCCGGCTTTGAAGACAGAGTCCTGCCGCGGTGAAGGCGTGGCGGGCGCCGGGGCGGATTGAGCAAATAACAAGACGGGGAATCCCACTGAGGTGAGGCAGAACAAAGCGCCAACTACTCTGAACATAGGACTAAGAACAGCATAATGCAACGTACGGTACGCTGCAGACCTGGACGGTACTGGCGTGCTAGGATAAGTTCCACATTCAGATGTACCGCCTCGCGATGGCCGTTGTGGGGGCAAGTCTGCTCGCGGGCCAAACCAAGCAGTCTCCGCAAGATCTTCTCAAGGAAGCCGTGACTCTTCATCAGCAGGGGAAGCTGGAAGAGGCCATTCACGATTACGACATATTCCTGGACATGTACCCCGATATGGCGGAGGTGCGGTCGAATCTCGCGGCCGCATTGGTAGGTGTGGGGCGGTATGACGAGGCGATTACCGAGTATCAGCTGGCACTGCTGAAGAAGCAGGACCCGAAAGTACGTCTGAATCTTGCCATTGCGTACTACAAGGCAGCACAGTACAAGGACGCTGAGCGCGAGCTAAGGGACATTCGGAATGCCGATCCGGCCAACGTGCAGGCAGTTATGCTGCTTGCCTCAACCGAGCTGGAGTTAGGGGATAACAAGGCAGTAATAGACCTACTAAGTCCAATGCGAAGAGCGGATCCGCACGACCTTGGGGTTGCGTATCTGCTGGGCACGGCACTGGCGCGAGACGGGCAGACAGCGCAAGCACAAATTGTTGTTCAAGACATTATGGGGGCGGGGGATTCGGCGGAGGGACGCCTGTTGCTTGGAACGACAAAGTTCGGGGCGCACGATTTCTCCGGTGCGCTGGCGGATATAAAGAAGGCCATCGAATTGAATCCCAATTTGCCGGACGTGTACACCTATTACGGGATGGTGCTGCTGGTAATGGGTGATGTAAATGGAAGCAAGGAAGCGTTCCAAAAAGAGCTTGCGCGCAATCCGAACAACTTTGACGCGAATTTACGATTAGGCGCGTTGCTGCGGGTGGATCAGGACTACGAGCATGCGCTCCCTTATATCAAGCGGGCGCTGGCGCTGCGGCCGGGTGACGCGGCGGTGCTGTATCAGATTGCGTCGCTCGATCTGGCGCAGGGCAAACAGGATCAGGCGCGCGGGGAGTTCGAAAGCATTGTGAAAGCCGAGCCGAACTTTGTCGAGGCGCACGTGTCGCTTGCGAGCATCTACTACCGCGAAAAACGGAAAGCGGATGGCGACCGCGAGCGCGAGATCATCCGTGAGCTGAATGCGAAAAAGCAGGCGCAGGAGCCTGGGGCACGCGCGGCAGCGGAAGCGAACGAGGGCAACACTCAATGAGGCCCGATCGAGTGTTGGCGGTGACGCTGCTGCTTGTGGTTTCGTGCGGGGCGTTGGCCGGCCAGGCTGTGCCGGGTGAGGGATCCGCGAAACCGTCCGCACCGAAGGCATCATCGCCGGCCGGGATCGATCGCATTGCGAAGGAAGCGCAAGCCGCCAGGGATGAGCATCGCGTGGATGATGCGATCGCTCTTTACAAGAAAGGCGTGGGCCTGAAACCGAGTTGGGATGAGGGCTGGTGGTATCTGGGTTCGCTGTATTATGACCTGGACCAGTTCGTACCGGCGAGGGATGCTTTCCGGCACCTGACAGCCGTGAACCCGAATGCGGCGCCGGGGTGGGGAATGCTGGGCCTGTGTGAATACCAGACCCGGCAATACGATTCCGCGCTGGCGCATCTGCGGCGAGCGTCCGAGTTGGGCATTGGTGCTTCCGCGGATGCGATCTCCGACACCATCGGATACCATCTGGCACTGCTGCTGACTCGCTACGAGCAGTACGAACAGGCGATGAAGATTCTGTCTACTTTTGCGCAACGCGAGTTGTCTCAGCCGGAGTATGTGGAAGCGATGGGTCTGGCGGCGCTGCGAAAACCTGTCCTGCCGGAAGAATTGCCGCCCACCGAGCGTGAACTGGTGATGGATGTGGGCCGCACGATGTACGACGCCGCGGGCCTGAGGACAGGCGCGGCAGCGCTCGAATTCAAACGCATCCTGCAGAAATACCCGAACGAGCCTAACGTGCACTATCTGTACGGCAGTTTCCTCATGTATGCCGACGCAGACGCCGGTTTGGCTGAGCTTAAGAAAGAGCTGGACATTTCTCCGGCGCACGTTCCGTCGCTGGTGGCGATTGCAATTGAGTATGTGCGCAGACACGAATTCAAAGACGCGCTTCCGTATGCGGAGAAGGCGGTGCTGCTTGGTCCGGAATCGTTTGCGGCGCATGCGACGCTTGGGCGGGTGCTGGTGGAGGGTGACATCGACCCGGCGCGCGGCTTGAGGGAACTCGAAATGGCCGAGAAGATCGCGCCCGACAGCCCGCAAGTGCGCATTGCTCTGGCAACCGCTTACACGAAGGCCGGCCGGAAGGAAGACGCGGCGCGGGAGCGTCAGGAATTCCTGCGGCTCCGGAAGCAGAACGACGAAAATAAGACGCTTGCGCAATGAGGCGGCGGTATGCAGCGGCCTGGTGGGAACCGATCCTTCTGATTCTGGTTGCGCCCTGTTGGGTTTGCGGTCAACAACCGGATTACCGTGCAGTCCGTAAGTGCGCGACGTGCCATCCGGCTCAGGCGAAGCCGCAACCGGCGACGTCGATGGCGCATGCACTCGAAACGATTGCCGAGTGCGCGATTCTGCGGGAACACCCGGTGTTGAAGTTCAAGCAGGGACCATACTCGTATTTGATTGAGCGGCGCGGCGAGGAAAGCGTTTACTCCGTCTCGGAGGGGCCGAAGACTTTCAGCGT
>JAFARV010000940.1 GCA_019245255.1 Acidobacteriaceae bacterium
GGTAGCGTGTCTCGAGTCTCCTCAGCGTGCGTGCGGTCGTAACAGCGGCGCCGCCGATTGCGAGCAACACAAGCCAGTACCACGCGAGTATCTCTGTGCCGGCAAGCAGGACTAGCGCGGCTCCAGCCAGAACTATAGACAGCCCCACCGCAAGCTCGTCCGCCGCACGCGTTACCAGCCTGCGTCGCCACGCCCGCCGCACAAGCGTCGATACCGGACCTGAAGCGCATTGTCCAACTGCTAGGGCCATCGTTACGACTGCGACGATTATGGCACGGCCTGAATGGGGGTGTTCGCTACCATGGAAATTCATTTAAATGTTACGTTTTGAGACGGCCGGAGAATCGCACGGAGAGTGTCTCGTAGCGACCTTGACGGGGCTGCCGGCGGGTATTCCGGTTGATCTCGAATACGTTGACAGGCAGCTTTGGCGACGCCAGCAAGGATACGGTCGCGGCGGCCGGATGAAAATCGAGACCGACCGTGCGCGCATCGTTTCCGGAGTGCGGCACTCTCATACCATTGGTTCTCCGATCGCTGTTGTGATCGAAAATAAAGATTGGAAGAACTGGACGGCTGCGCTCCCCGTTGCGGCCGCAGATGCCGAACCGGACAAGCAAAAGCCGGTCGAGCGCCCGAGGCCGGGACATGCGGACCTCGCGGGCGCAATTAAGTACGACTTTCCGGAAGCGCGTTACATTCTCGAACGTGCGAGTGCCCGGGAAACGACGGCGCGGGTGGCGCTGGGTGCGCTGACAAAGTCATTCCTCAAGCATTTTGAAATCGAGGTCTTAAGCCATGTTGTTGCAGTTGGCCCTATCCGGCTGGAACGTGAGGCGGCATGGGAGGAAATCGTTGCAGTCAGCCAACGGGAAGAGGTTTTACTAGGCTGTGTCGACCCGGACGTGGAAAACAGGATGAAACAGGCCGTCGATCACGCATACCGTACCGGAGACACGATTGGCGGCATCTTTGAAGTGGTGGCCCACGGTCTACCGCCGGGCCTCGGTTCGCACATTGCGTGGGACACGCGGCTCGACGGGCGGCTGGCACAAGCGGTCGTTTCCATTCAAGCTGTCAAAGGAGTGGAGATCGGGCACGCCGAAGAGGGTGCGATGTCGTACGGTTCCGCGGTACAGGACACCATTCACTACGACAAAGCAGAGCGGCAGTTTCATCGTGGTTCGAATCGCGCCGGAGGTCTCGAGGGAGGGATCACAAACGGCCAGGACGTGGTTGTGCGCGGCTTTCTGAAGCCGATTTCCACGTTACGACGGCCGCTTGAATCTGTCGACTTACCCACTCGCGAGCCTGCGCTTGCTGCCTACGAACGCAGTGATGTTGCTGTTGTGCCGGCGGCAGGCGTTATAGGCGAGGCGATGGTTGCACTGGTTTTGACCCAGGCGTTTCTCGAGAAATTCGGAGGCGACTCAATCGGCGAGACCAGACGGAATTACGAAGGATATTTGTCTCAGGTAAGGAGGTTCTAACAGTTAAAGCACTGAGCAGCAGTTGCTCGCCGGTGCCTCACTCGAGGAAATGGTTCGAAAGATATTCAAATATGGCGCGGCCGTGCTGGAGCAGGCTTGTGAGCCAATAACAGAATTTGATACACCGGAGCTCCACGAACTAGTCGCAGACATGTGGGAAACAATGTATTCGGCTAAAGGGATCGGTCTGGCTGCTCCGCAGATCGGCATCAGCAAGCAACTTTCGGTGATCGATGTCAGCGCGGGTGAGAATGAGGCGGATCGAGTGCTCATTATCAATCCGGAGATTACGCTGCGCGATGGCAAACAGACCGGCGAAGAGGGTTGTCTCAGCATTCCTGGTTTTCGCGAGCCCGTCACCCGTGCAAATCGCGTAATCGTTCGCGCCCAGAACGAGAAGGGCGAGCCAATAGAGCTTGAGGGATTGGAACTGCTTGCCCGCGCCTTTCAGCATGAGATCGATCATCTCCATGGCATCCTTTTCTTGAGCCATCTGAGTCCGCTCAAGCGGGATATCATTCGACGCAAGATCAAGAAGCTGCAGAAGGCCGGCGAGTGGGATTAGATGCGGATCGTCTTTCTCGGCACGCCCGAGTTCGCGGTTCCATCGTTAAAAACACTGGTGGTGGCGGGGCATGACGTCCGGGCGGTTTTTACCCAGCCGGATCGCCCTAAGGGCCGGGGAAATCAACTGGCACAATCGCCTGTAAAAGCAGCCGCAATAGGGCTTGGGATTGACGTGCAACAGCCGGAACGCATCCGGCGCCCAGAAAACGTAGAGCTGTTGAGAAGCCTGCGCGCCGAACTGATGGTCGTCGTGGGTTACGGGCAAATCATTCCGCAAACTATCATCGATCTTCCGGCACACGGCATTCTGAACGTGCACGCCTCGTTGCTGCCAAAATACCGTGGGGCGGCGCCAATTCAGTGGGCGATTGCGAATGGAGAGACGGAAACAGGCGTCACCATCATGCAGATTGATGCGGGTTTGGATACAGGGGACATGCTTCTGAAAGGCACGCTCGCAATTGGACCGGACGAAACCGCACCGGAGCTGAGTGGACGACTGGCTCCGTTGGGCGCCGCGTTGCTGATCGAGGCTATAAAGGCGCTTGAGAACAGAACTGTGCGGCGCGAGAAGCAGAACAATGCAGAAGCAACGCATGCGCCGATTCTGAAGAAAGAAGACGGGCGGATTGACTGGTCGCAAACTGCACACGCAATCTATGACCGGTTTCGCGGTTTTCAGCCTTGGCCAGGCGCTTACACTACGTTCCGAGGGCAGCAACTGACGATCACTCAAGCGGCGTTGCCGGAAAAGGACGTGCGTCTTCTTGATGCTGGCGCGCTTTACAGTGAGAATCGAAGGCTGCTTGCAGGTTGCGGCGACGGGACAGCGCTCGAACTGAAAGAAGTGCAGCTTGCCGGCAAGAGGCGCATGCCGGCAGAAGCCTTTCTAAACGGCTACAAGTTGTCGCAAGATGAACGATTGGGAGTGAACCAGTGAACTTACCGCTTGGCTATCGCTACGCATCTACGTTCGCAGGCATCCGCAAGGAAACGCGCGATGACCTTGCTTTGATTGTTTCGGATCAGCCCGCAGAGGCGGCGGCTGTCTTCACAACCAACATGGTGCAGGCAGCGCCTGTGCGGCTTGCGCGCAAGCACCTGAAGCGCGGAAAGCTCAGGGCCATTCTTGTGAATGCCGGCAATGCGAACTGCGCAACCCGCACGGGGGATCGCGTGGCCGCCGCATCCTGCAAAGCGGTTGCGAAGGCGCTGAAAACGAAAACGGAGTTCGTGATGCCGGCATCGACTGGTGTCATCGGCGTTGAACTCGACCCGAAGCTGTTAACTGCGCCCATCCCGAAGCTTGTGTCCGCTCTGTCGCCGGACAACTTCGAAGCTGTTGCGAAAACAATCATGACGACCGACACACGCGTGAAGGTCTCCTGTGAAGAAGTGCAGCTGAAGGGTGGGACCATTCATGTCGCCGGTATGACGAAGGGGGCTGG
>JAFARV010000060.1 GCA_019245255.1 Acidobacteriaceae bacterium
TTGACGGCAGCTTCGCAACAGGGCGCAGCTAGCCAGCTGCTGTCTTCGCACGGGAAACTGCGGATGTACTTAAATTGATCGCGTTATTGCCCACCCAGTGTGTTCGTACTCCTGTAGCTGGCTTCTGCTTATCCGGTTGTTTCAGGAAGCCACAACAGGTAGTATGAACGAGTGCCTCGGCCGGGATTTCCCAAAAGCCTGCGGGAGTTTCAATCAAAGTTTTCTACCGAAGAAGCATGCCAACAGTATTTGGCCGCCTGCCGTTGGCCGGATGGCTTTGTGTGTCCGAAATGTGGAAACCGACGGGCGTATGAATTAGGGAATCTCAGACGATGGGAGTGTGCCGGCTGCCGGTACCAAGCTTCTCTGACGGCGGGGACAATCCTGCATAATACGAAAACGCCGCTGCCGGTTTGGTTCTGGGCCGCGTACTTAATGACCACCGACAAGCGCGGACTCTCCGCCCTGCTTCTGCAGCGACAGCTCGGTCTGTCACGTTACGAGACGGCGTGGATGATGCTGCACAAGTTCCGACGGGCCATGATCAACTTGAAACGCGAACGACTGCGAGGCGATGTGGAAGTTGATGATACATGGGTTGGGGGAACCCAAGCCGGCTTGCGGGGCAGTCGTCAACTCTAGGGACGCAAGGCGGCGCTGGTGCTGGTGGCCGTCGAGAAGCGGGGGCGAACTACCACCGGGCGCGCCCGCATGGCGGTGATACCGGACTTCAGAAAAGAGACTCTGCTAGGCTTCCTTGAAGACAATGTCGAGCCAGGTTCCACTGTGTACACCGATGGACTGAAGAGCTTTACTGGGTTGAAAGAGGCTGGCTTTCAGCATGTGCCGCGCAGCCAACCGCGGCCAACGGACCTGCGAAAAGGCGTGAAGTCCGTAGTGCCTCTGGCAGACAGGGCCATCGGCAATCTCCAGCAGTGGCTGCTGGGGACCCATCATGGCGTGAGTCGCGATCAACTCCAGGTTTACCTGGATGAATTTGTATTTCGTCACAATCGGCGGAAAACACCGATGGCCCCGTTCCAAACGCTGCTCGGACTTGGGGCTGGGCATAAACCCACTAAATACGAGGAGATCCGGGGTGCATCCGACCTGGGCGAGCCACCATCCGCGGGCTAACCACAACCGGTCGCGGCTTCCTGAAACAACCGGACAAGCAGGAAGTAACTAGACAATTTACGGGGAAAATGTTCTAATGCGGCATGCCGGTTGGACGGAAGCGTGCCAGCTCAAGAGCCGGTCGAAGCACGAATCGCGATCCCGAACTACCCCGGTCCGGTAGGCGGGGTCGGCTTATATATAGAGTCGGACGGGATCAACGCTGTTGGATCGAGTTTGCCAACGCAAATCCATTTTCGGTAAGCGTGTATTGAGCGAACTGTGGCGTGAAGAACGAGTCAAGAACCATCTGCGCGTGCAGGCTGGCTATCCTGATTTTTCCGGCTCTTAAGGAGGCTTGATCGACTCCCATTCCTCTGGCCGCCCGGAGCATCTGGCCAGAGAGCTGCTCAGGCATCGGCCTCTGGGCTTGTACCATCTCAGCGTTCGCGGCCATGGTTTTGATCGCGAAGGACTCAAGGTTACTCTCTTTATCCGCGTCGCTCATTCTCTGCCAGTCGGGATTTGTCAGTATGATCTTTTTCATTCCCGAGAATGTCCAAAGCTGCGTCTGCTGGTCCAAAGGCTGGCCCCCCCGTGCGTTGATCCAATTGATGAGTACGCACAAGGCCATGGTTGCGCTCAAGTCGTTCATCGGGATCTTCTGTGCCTGCGCAACTCGTACGAAAGCCCGCCAAGCATCGAGCTGTTGTGGATCCGTTACCAATGGCGCCGGCGATGGCCGGAACTGCGTGGTCGCCTTGCCCTCCCGGACCAGGCGCATGCCCCGGTCTCCGAAACCGGCGCTCGTAAGCTCCATACCTCCGATCGGATAAGGCCACAAGTTCGTCAGCGTGTCGACGGCAGCCTTTAGCGCTTCGGTCCGCAGCATGCTGCTGTCTGCGATTTCAGCTGCGGTGCTGTTCCGCAGCGCCAAGCCCGCAATCATCCCATGCATTTCATAAATGAGCTGCCGGTCCTGATCGCTATAGGATTGGAAGATCGCGTTTTGCAAGAGGTTTTGCCGGGTAGCTTCCGTAAAAATGCCGCGCTGCTCAGGCGTGGCAATCCGCGTGCCGGAATAGACTGAATAGGCGACGGCAAGGGCCAGACCCATTCCGTCGGCCACATCGTTCTGGTTTATCTTGTATTGCTGCGCCGCACTGTTGAAGGACTCTAACCCACCGATATAGTTTTGCGTCCAAGTTGGCCGATCGGCCGGATTGGGAGCTAGCGCGCCGTACTTGGCCGGCGCAATCGGGCCTGTAGTGCGCTGGAAGGTGGTGCTGGCGCGCCCGGCGTCGATGCGCGCCTGCCCCGCGGCACGCAGCCGAATATTCTCGACCTCGGCAATGCCCGCATATTGCATCAACCGCCGTCTCGCCATCGCCCTCTGGAGGGCGCCCACGGGGTTACGAACATCGTCAATGGGGTTGTTGATTCCTTGAGCGAGGGCAGCGGACCCGCACACGATAACCAATGATGCGGCAGCCACGATGAATCTCATTTCTTCTCCTTTCGATTGCTTCTAGAGAATCCAGCATCCATAGCGTTTCCACGGGACTATTGCGGACTGTTCAGATCGAATGCCGTCTTCTCCGAGATTCACGCCCTAAAAGGCCAGTCTATACTAAATGTGTTACACGTAATCTGTCGAATAGTTTACGCGCTAGTTTATCGTTCTAATTAACT
>JAFARV010000946.1 GCA_019245255.1 Acidobacteriaceae bacterium
ATCCTCGTTAAAAACGGACACGTGACGCTGGAAGGTATCGTCGCGAATCAGTTTGACAAAAATTTCATCGGCGTGAGGGCAAACACGGTTCCTAATGTTTTCTCCGTAACCAACAACCTGGAAGTTGAGAACAGTAGCGGAAAGAAGTCTTAAGGCATCTTGATGGTGGTTGAAACAGATTGATCACCCAAGGAAAGAGTCAGTTTAGCGGTGTTGCTTGATTGCTTGTCGAGGGCGATCGTAAACTCTTCCACCGGGGCGGCGGTCTTTTGCGCCGGCGCATCAATTCGACCCAAATCCTGTGCCTGATCGTATGAAAAAGCGCCCCACTGGTCGGCGACCTTGTTGACGATCAGAGTCCACTTGCCCTGCTGAGGGATGGCGAATAGCGAGTAACTACCCGCCGGAATCGGCAGTTTCCCGCCGAGCGTCGCATTCGTTCCGACGGTCAGCTTGGTAGCTTCATCCGCCCCAAGCCGCCAAACCTGACCAGGAGGCGCCAGCTGATCGAGCGGCCGGCCCTTCAGTGAGGGTCTGCCGTATGTGATGGAGATAGTTTTCCCTCCGCCCAAGTCAAGCGAGACAGTTTCGTGTGGACTGATTCGCTTCCGCTGGGCTTGTAATGCCGACACCGAAGCGGCGGCAGAGGCGATACAGACGCTGAGTACGGTTCGTCGAGTCATTTCCAATGTGTATAGCAGAGTTTGACTGAGCAGGAATCAGGATCGGAAGAGGCTTAGTCGTCGCTCGAGAAAAAGCTACCGAAATCGCCGCGGGCCAGTGCTCCCAGAGGATTGCGCTCTTCGCCGGCGCCCGGGTGCTCGCTTGGAGAAAGCTCGTGCCGCAATCGCTCGAGAGTCATGCTCTGGAGGATGACTCGCCCGGGTCCGGTGAGCGTGGTCAGGAATAAGCCCTCTCCGCCGAATATCGCCGTGCGAATGCTGCCAACCATCTGTATGTCGTAGTTCACAGTTGGCTCGAAAGCCACCAGATGGCCCGTCTGTACCTGCAGCGTTTCGCCAGGACCAAGAGTGAAGTCGACGTGATCGCCGCCGGCGTGCACAAACACGGCGCCGGGGCCGGTGAGTTTCTGAAGGATAAAGCCTTCGCCGCCCAACAGTCCCGCTCCGAGGCGGCGAACCAGCGCGATGTCGAGCGTGACACTCGACTGCGCAAACAGGAAGCCGTCTCGCTGGACCATGATGGTCTGCCCGGGGGCGAGCTCAAATACCTGGATTTTGCCGGGATAGTGCCCTGCGAAACCCACTTCGCCCGGTGCGCCTGTGGCCTGGAAATAGGTAAACAGGAGCGACTCGCCCATCAGCTTTCGCTTGATGGCGCCAAGGATCTTCTGGCTGAGTGTCTGCCCGGTCATCCGCGTTTGCCAATCGACGTTCGCGGATTTGTAGATCATTTTGCCGGCTTCCGCATAGATCTCCTGTCCCGTTTCCAGGTGAACTCGAGCAATCTGAAGGTTGTGCCCTTCAATGTCGTACTTGAGCGGTGCGACCGGAGGGGCAGGCGGATAGTACGTTGCGCCGGGCGCCCCGGCGGAAGCGCCTGGCTGGCCGCAATTCACACAGAAACGGGCGTTGTCGGCGAGCTGCGTGCCGCAATTCGTGCAGAATGCCACTTAGATGTCTCCTTATTGTTCCGGGGCTCTTACCTTCCCGGAACATCAAGTCAAACGTAGCAGACGCAGGTGTTCGCGGCGAGGTTCGCTACGTTTTCACAAAATCGAGTGAGGCAGAATTCATGCAATAGCGAAGACCGGTCGGCCGCGGCCCGTCGTCGAACACATGCCCGAGATGGGCGTCGCAGCGCGCGCACCGTACCTCTGTTCGCATCATTCCCACGCTGAGATCCGAATGATTCACGACGTTCTGCCTTGCGATCGGCTCCCAAAAGCTCGGCCAACCTGTGCCCGACTCGAATTTCGTATCGGAAGAGAACAAAGGAGTGCCGCAACAGATGCACTTATAAATCCCGTGTTCGTGATTATTCCAATACTTGTTCGCGAAGGGGCGCTCCGTGCCGGCGTGGCGAGTTACTTCGTACTGTTCCGGACTTAGCTGTTTCCGCCAGTCTTCGTCGGTCTTACTTATTTTTTCCACTTCAACAACTCCCTCTCGCTGGCCTGAATCGGTGAACTCGACAATTTTGATGCGTCCGGACTTGGAACCGCCGGCTGCGGCGAGCCCCGCCGTCGCAGCGAGCGAGAAACCGTATTGAATAAAAGTTCTTCGCTGCATATCCATATGGTAATTCGACTTCCGGGGCCGGAGAGTTACGCGCACGGCGCAACTGTGTTGTGGACCGAGTTACGTTAGGAATATGCCGATCTACGAATACTCTTGCGATGACTGTGGAACCAAGTTTGAGAAGCTCGTACGCCGGACGGCCGATGCTGACGCTGTGCGGTGCCCCTCATGTGGGCATGACCACCTCACCACACAGTACTCAACCTTCGCTGCGCACGCCGCGACGGGTAAGCAGGAATGCGCTCCTTCCGGCGGTTGTGGCTCCGGTATGTGCCAGAACGGTATGTGTGGAATGAACTACAACTGACTTGCGGTTTGTGAGCGTGGCAGCCTTGCACATGTAAACAAATAGGTTGACTTTCGTGCTTTCTTCGCCAACACTGATGAGTGGAGGTCGTAGTAATGGCGCTTACACGACGACAGAAGGAGTTGATGGACTTTCTCGATCAGTTCCTGAAAACGCACGGCTATAGTCCCAGTTATGAAGAGATTGCCACAGGCCTCGGATTGGCGTCGTTGGCGACCGTTCACAAGCACATACAGGCGCTCGAGTCCAAACAGTACCTGCGCCGGAACTACAACCATAGCCGGTCCCTCGAAGTCTCAGCGCGATATTACTCAGAAGAAAAGGCGCGCCAACCGGAGCCGACGAATGCGGTTCCCTTAATGGGACGGATTGCTGCCGGCACTCCGGTAGAAGCCGTGGAGAACCGGGAAGAACTGCACTTCGCGGATTTTGCCGGAAACGGGAACACGTTTGCCTTGCAAGTTCGCGGGGAGTCAATGATAGACGACCACATCTGCGATGGCGATTACGTGGTGGTTGAGAAGGCAAATTCCGTGCGAAACGGGGAAATAGTGGTCGCGCTGGTCAGCGGGAGCGAAGCCACGTTGAAGCGATACTATTTGGAGTCGGACGGGCGGGTTCGTCTGCAGCCGGCGAACTCCAGGATGGAGCCGATTTACGTGGATCCCGCGAGCCTCGAAATTCAG
>JAFARV010000964.1 GCA_019245255.1 Acidobacteriaceae bacterium
TGTAGCGTGGTTTGAGTGGTGGAATGTGGTCCGGTACCGGAACGTCAAGATATTCGAGAGTTCGCCGAATGGTGTCGTCGTAATTGCTAACGAGGTCTTCGTATACAACATCAAGCGGAGTTACACCGGCGTCGTGAAGAAACCGCGCCCAGTTCTTCTCGTGTAACTCAATCTGCCGGATAATTTGCTCCAGCGCGTCAAAGTTGTAAGCCGGTGCGGCGGCCGGCGCCCGTCTGTTGGCACGCACCCACATCCTCATTTGCCACCAAACATCGGTTTGCCTGGCCTTCGAAAAAGAGATAGCCTGCTTCACTTTATCTCTGCGTGTAAGGCGGATATACCGGAGGTTTGGAAACAGAGTTTGAAGCACCTCGGGCCCGCTTTTCGGCTTAAATTCCACAAACCGATGAAGGCGGCAGAGTAAGTTTTCGAAATGGCTCCAATGTATTTTGAATCCAAAGACGCCGTTGGGTGTAGTGCCTTCGGCCACAATCCGGGCCATATAAGCACGAAAGCCACTGAGTGACGGCTCCGCGAATATCCGTGCTAAGTGATGTGGATGGAAGTATTCTCTCGGCTGGCCGGCAATGCCGGTAAGTGTCAGCCCGTCACACAGTAAGTAGCTGCCGGTACGCTCGATAGAACAAACAGCGTACGGCTTGGTCAAAGGCATCGATTACTCCAAAGTATGGGGGCACGGGCGGAGAGGCTACGCCGGCGCAGGCTCATAATCCATTCCGAAGCGCCCGAAGTACCAGTTATCGTCGTAGAGACGTGCGCTCTGTATCTCGCGGCGCCGTTGCGGGGCGTCGCTAGCGGCAACTCGGGCCAAAGCCCCAGGCAAGCTGCTGTCCTTCGAATAAGACTTGATCAACTTCTCCATTCGCTCGGGGCTGAAGTGGATGGTGGCATAGCGCATCACATTGTGGAGAAAGGTCTCCCAATCCTGGAACGCATGATCGTTGCGAAAAAGATGCGCCACTTCAACGGACGGCACAAGAAGGCATTCGTAACCGAAGGTATATAGCCGAATATCCAGATCGGGATCCTCCATGCCGAATTTCACCATTCCCGGATCGAATCCGCCCATCGCATGGAAGACGTCACGCCGCATTGCGAAGAAGCCGGCGCCCAGCATGGGAACTGGATACGGGTCTCTTTGCTGCCAATCGCCCCATTCACAGTTCAAGGCAGCGTCACGAAAGCGCAGGCCGAAACCTTTGGCGTTACGCTGACTCAACATGCTGATTACAGGACCGACCGCGCCGACGCTGGTGCGAGCAAGCGGCGGAAGCAAGTAGTCGTGCCATCGCGGAGGTACCTCAATGTGAGCATCTGAAAATACGATGACTTCTCCCCGAGCGCGATTGGCTCCGTAGTTGCGAGCCTTGACCGTTCCAAGCTGCTTTGCGGGCCGCAGTAAACGAATAACGCCATCTTGCTGAATCGAACTGGTGCTTCCATCGTTCGAGTGATCGTCGACAATCAGAATTTCCGCATCGTCCGGCAAAGCTGCCAACAGGCTCTCTACTGTTCTGACTAAATACTTGCCCTCATTGTGCGTGATCACAACGATGCTGACTCTACACGGCTCCATTTACCTCAACCTTTCTCTCGCTGCCGGGACGAGTGGCACCGTCTGCGGACGACGTTGGGCGTTGAGCAAACAACGCGAGGAACGGCGGAATATATGCCGCCAGATGCGCCTCCGATCCCGGCTCCGCACCTAAGTCGCTCTGCGGCCGCTCCGCGAAGCGACGTAGTTTGAGACCCGACTCGCACAATCCGCCAATCAAATCGTCCAAAGAATGTATGTACTGCCAGGAGACATGGGGGACAGTTCGCGGCGCGGCGGTTCCATGAATCCAAGGGATGGGTTTTCGGGGCATTTGCGGTTCGGCTAGCCTGTATGCGTCACCGTCCCACGCATCGAGTGCCGCGAGCTGCATTTGAAACGGGCTCCAGTGCTCGACCCAGTAGTAGCCTCCGGGCCGAAGCGTCTTGCAGACGGATTTGTACAGAGCGCGTACATCCGGCGTGTAGTGCGCCGAAATGGGCTGATACACAAGGTCGAAAGCTTCACTGAAGAGGCTGCCAACGTCGACCATGTTCGCCTCACGGCACTCGATTTCGAAGCCGTGCTGTTCGGCGACCGCCCGGTCCAGAGCCAGTTGTTCAGTGGACAGATCGACGACGGTGACCCGGCAACCAAGCGAGGCGAAGAGAGCGGACTGCTGGCCGCCGCCACCCGCCAGACACAGGACGGAGCGTACCTCGTCCCAGGGGATCCAGTTTTGAAAATCGAGGAGCTCACGAGCGGTTGCGAGCTCCTCTTCGCCATACGGCCGAGAACAAAAGCCACCATCGGCTGCAAGCACTGCCCACGCTCTGCGGCTAGAGTTCAGCGGGTTACCTGCGTTTGTGTTCTCAAGCATTGGTGTGTAACCTCCTAACGGGTGCAATGCCGCAATCCAGCGGCTCAGTGGTGGTGCTTTTTCTTGCGGGGCGTCCGCTTGGGATGCTTCTCGACGCGCTCCGCCTCGTCCTCCGGGTTATCTTTTTTCACGTTGTGCACCAACAGACCAGCCTCGCCAACAAAGTAAGTGTGCGTGTCCCGCACCGAGAAGTTATAGACGGTTTGGCTCGAGTCCGCTGGCCGGTGGATCGCGGTTAGTTCCTTCCATTCACCGCTGCGAGTGAGGATTCGCATGCCGGGTTTCAAGTCCTCCGCAGCCGTCCATGCGCCGGTAAAGAACCGATGGAGCGGCGTGCAACACACAGTTTGATCTCCGAACTCGAGCACGAGCGTTTCGTCGCGGAATCCGCAGAACGTCCGAGCGACGGGTTTGATTGCCACGCTCCTGGACGCGAGGTCGTAAGTGAATACATCTGCATCAGCTGCGATGTTCTCGATCGGAATCATACCGTCAACGGATGCGACGAGGGTACCCGCGACGAAACAACCTCCGGGATCCGGCCCAGGGTCAGGCCCGGGTCCAGGATCAGGCCCGGGTCCAGGATCAGGTCCAGGTCCGGGATCAGGTCCGGGTGCAGGATCAGGTGCAGGTCCAGGGTCAGGTCCGGGTCCGGGGTCA
>JAFARV010000252.1 GCA_019245255.1 Acidobacteriaceae bacterium
ATTAAGACGGCTAAATTCCTCAAAAAGGGATTAGGCGAGTCGGGTTTTGTTGTCGATATTGCGAAGGATGGTCTGGATGGTCTCCACCTGGCGCTGGAAGTTGCGTTCGATGCCATCGTCCTCGATTTGATGCTTCCGGAGATGGACGGCTGGCAGGTACTCAGCCGCTTGCGCCAGGCTAAACGTGAGGCGCCCGTGCTTCTGTTAACCGCGCTGGATGCCGTGCATGAGCGAGTACGAGGATTCGAATTCGGCGCAGACGACTACCTGGTGAAGCCTTTCGCCTTCTCCGAATTGCTTGCGCGCGTGCGCTCACTGCTGCGCCGAGCCTCTCCCCGCCAGTCGGAGACCATCCGCCTGGCCGATCTCGAAGTGGATACCTTGCGTCAACGTGCTACCCGCGCGGGGCATCGGCTGCATTTGACCACGAAGGAATTTCTTCTGCTCTCGCTACTGGCGCGGCATGCGGGAGAGGTTTTGTCGCGCACTCTGATCGCCGAAGCAGTCTGGGACATGAATTTCGATAGCGACACAAATGTGGTCGATGTGAATATGCGGCGTCTGCGCAGCAAAGTGGACGAACCTTTCTCCCTGAAGTTGATCCACACTGTTCGTGGCGCGGGTTACGTGATGGAAACCGATCGATAGCCGCAAAGGGCATGGATGCGTGGATTTCTTCACCGGTAGGTTCGCGCGCCTTGCCCGCTCTCAAAGAACCGCGCACGACGGACTCGCCGGACTGCTTGCAATGCGTAGCCAGTGCCTATACTACCTCGGGGTCGCGTCCGGCGGCCTGTGCCGCTATTGGGAAACTTTAGCCTTCCGGCTTGCGGCCGGATACGCGCTTGCCGGGTTAGCTTTCATTTTTCTTGCGACAGCCAGTCTCTATCTGGTGCTTCTCATGCAACTGGAGAAGAGCACCAATATGTTCATCGGGGACAAGCTAAATGTAGTTCGCGCTCTGCTTCGCGATCGTCCAACGGACTGGAATGCTCTGCGAGAGGAAATCGAACTCGAGACATCCGCGCGACGGTATCAACGCTTCTACATTCGCCTGCTCGATCAGCAACAGACGCTGCTTCTGGCTACGCCCGGCATGGCGGAGCAACTCAACGTTGCGCAACTCGCCAAGCAAGCGCTAAGCCATCCTAAGTCCGCGTTTGAAATGGTAGGAAAGGACGGAAAAGCTTTTCTTGTTGCCACCGCCATAGCCCCCGTTGGCCGGGCAGCCGAGTCGAACGATGTCATTCAGATCGCTGTCGACGTGTCACAGGAAAAAGATCTGCTGGCGGGATATCGCCGCTGGTTCTGGACCATTTTTGCCGCCGCTTGCGCTTTCCTGCCTTTCATTGGATACCGGATTGCGCGCCAGGGTATTCGTCCCGTTGAGGAGATGGCCTCCACTGCTCGCCGCATCAGCTCGTCGAATTTGCGAGAGCGTCTGCGCCCCGAAGGATACCCGTTTGAACTCGCGTCCCTCGCCGCCACTTTTAATAAGATGCTCGATGGTCTGGAGGAGTCCTTTGAACGCATTTCACGCTTCTCGGCCGATATCGCTCATGACCTCCGTACACCCGTTAACAACATCCGCGGCGAAGCGGAAGTCGCTTTAGCCCGGGCTCGGACAGTTGAGGAATACCGTGATGTGCTTGGGTCATGTTTGGAAGAGGCGGTACGGTTATCCAATCTGATTGGAGACCTGTTGTTTCTCGCCCGTGCGGAGAGTCCTTTGCCGCTTTTGCATCGGGAGAGGACCGACGTCGCACACTTGCTCACTCGTGTGCGCGAATATTATGAAGCCTCAGCGGCCGATGCCGGGGTTTTATTAACCACCACCTGCGCGGGTGAACCGGTAATCGCTGCCGTAGACCAGTCGCTTATCCAGCGCGCGCTGAGCAACCTGGTCTCGAACGCCGTAGCGCATACGCCTTCTGGCGGCTCGATCGTCATGACCGCAAAGACAAACGTCTCCAACCTCCACATTGAGGTCTCCGATACCGGCATCGGCATTCCGGCTGACGCGCTGCCGAGGGTGTTCGATCGCTTCTTCCGTGTGGATGCATCGCGGTCGCAGATGTTTGGCGGTACGGGACTGGGATTGGCTATCGTGCAAACCATTGCGTTGCTGCACGGCGGCAATGTGCAAATCGCAAGCAAACGTGGGGAAGGAACCCGCGTCACATTAAGCCTGCCCGTCTCATTGCCTAACATGACGGAATCGTAATCTTCGCGTCATCCTGGCGTCCGTTTCGCGGCGGTAAAAGACTAGTGGTACCTGCCAGATATCGCACGGCCGATTCCCTGGTGTGCGATGAAAGAACTCCGTTGGGAGAGAACGATTAATGTTTCAAAAAATGTCGCGAAAAAAGTTTCGAAAACAGTCTCAAAACAAAAAATCTCAGATCAAACGTCTACACCCGCTCAAGGCCCTGCTGGCGGCAGGACTGAGCGTTCCGGCGCTGGTTGGCCAGTCTGTGCCGTTCCCGACGTACGTCGCCGGGCCGCAGCCGGACGGCTCCTGGGTGGTCAGTAATGGCCAGGTCATTACCCCATCCGGCATCCAAGTCGACCTAGGCATCCGGGTCCGCGCGAAGGCCATCGCGCTGAACCCAAACACCGCTACTCACACCGCCGCCGTCCTCACACTGGGCGCGTCGGAGGCAGTCGAGGTGTTCGACACAAAGACGGGCGTTGTCCTGCAGAATTACATCGCGCTCGGAAAGGATTCGAGCGGCAGCTATAACGGGATCACCTATTCGGCCGACGGCAAATACCTGGTGTTTAGCCAGGACAGTAGCCACGTCGCCATCGCCAAGGTCACGGAACAGGGCTTGTTGGAAGACAACGCCCAGGTCAGCGTGCCGCCCAACAATTCTTTCATCGCCTGCTTTCCGAACAGCCCTCCGGCCTCTTATGCCAATCCCTGCGGCTCGTTCTATACCTCGAGCACTTCTTATCCTGGCGGTGTCGCGCTCTCGACGGATGGGAAGAGCGCCTACGTGTTGCTGAACCAGAACAATACGCTCGCCACGATCGACCTGACCGCGACGGCGCCGACGATGGGTGAGCAGATCCGCGTTGGCAACGCGCCGCACAGTGTTGTGATCAGCAGCGACGGCAAGACCGCCTATGTCAGCAACGAGGGTGGGCGGCCGGCCACGGAAGCCGACTTTCAGATAAACTCCGCCGGAACTGAAATCGTTGCGGACCCGGTGAGTGGCGCCGCGATCACTGGTACGGTTTCTGTAGTTGATCTGGCCTCGATGAAAGTGACTGCAACCATCCCGACCGGTCTGCACCCGACCGGCATGGCGTTCTTTGGAAAGGAACTGCTGGTCGCCAATACGTATAGCGACAGCATTACGGAGATAA
>JAFARV010000341.1 GCA_019245255.1 Acidobacteriaceae bacterium
TCCAGGTGAATCAGACCATGGGCAAATTCGCGGCTTCGCTGAGCTGGAACGACGGTTTCTATTCCAACCGCTACACTTGGCTCTCGGGCTCCTTGGCCTACACGAACGGACCTCATGCCCTCTCGTTCGTGGCCGGCGGCAACTACGGAAAAATGGCTTACACCAGCCTGGCGACTCCGATTCAAAACAACGGTAGCATCTACAACGTGATCTATACCTACACCAAGGGCGCCTGGATTGTGCAGCCCTATTGGCAGTACACCAATGTGCCGACGAACTCGAGCATCGGAGTCGTAAAAGGAGCATCCACAAATGGCGGCGCGATCCTTCTCAGTCGGGCCTTCAAAGCGGGCTTCTCACTCGCAGGCCGCTGGGAGTACATCGCGAGCAACGGAAGCTTGGCCAACAGTGCAGTTAATCTGTTGTACGGACCGGGCAGTTCGGCAACTTCTCTGACCGCTACACCCACGTACCAAAAAGGCGGCTTCTTCGTTCGTGGTGATCTTGCGTGGGTTCACGTGAATGATATGACACCCGGGGATGGCTTTGGCCGTGCCGGCACTGACGATAACCAGACTCGCGCCATGGCCGAGATTGGTTTTATCTTCGGCAACAACATCGAGAAGAAGCAGTAACTGTCAGTTACAAACGGCGGCTGTCGTCACCGTGGCGAAGCCGCCGACTCCGGTGAATCGTGTAATCATTTCACGCTCCTTCTCTTGGTCCAAGCTCCGGATCGCATCTGTTACCAACTCAACGCGGGCGCCCCGCTGAATGAGTCCTTCGAGAGCGCATCGCACACAGAACTCGCTCACGACACCATAGACGACGAAGCGGTCGGCGGCAATGTCATTCAGCAATGCGCTGAGATGCGGGTTCGTGAATGGATCTAACTTTTGTTTCTCCACAACGATCTGCTTGGCCGCCCGCGCCGCTTCGAAATCAACGGCAAGCGTGGCCGATATCACAACCGGTTTCGCGAGAAGCGTGGCCCCAAGTTTTTGCTGTCCAGCGGTGCCCAAAACACAATGCGGTTTCCAAATCTTGAACTCCGGGTCGTCTTCGGTGTGGGCGTCTACAGTCGAGACAATGGGAATCCCATTTTCCGCCGCATAGCGCGTCAGCTTCGCAAGATTGCCCGACAGCCGTTCTGCACCGGGTACGTATAACGCTCCGGCTGGGCAAAGGAAATCGAGCTGCGTATCGACGTCGAAGAAAACCGTTTTCAATTCGCGGTCTCCGGCAAGACGCGCTCCAGGTGTTCGGCACGGACACTCTCTGCCAGGTCTAACAGCGGCGGGCCGATCGTCACCTCGTAAGGCAGCGCATCTTGCAGCGAGAATAGCCGTTCCGGCAAGGAGCGGACTGCCTCTAGACAGTGGGACCGCACAGCGCGCACGCACGGTAGCGGTTCGACGAGCGCGCCCTTTGAAATGACGGGCCGCAGCAGCGGTTCGCCTTTGAAATCCGGGTTGCATTCGTTGAACATCGCAACGGCATCGCAGTGGCGGTATCGGTAAACCTGCTTTGCAGCGGGAACAGTACTCTTTTCTCCACTGAATTTTGCGGTGTAGCGTTCTGTCCCACCGCTGTTGAGTTCCACCAGCTTGTAAACCGCAGGCAGCGCAGGCGCGTCGGCCGAAGTTGTAAGCTGAGTCCCGACGCCAAATGAGTCAATCGGAGCCTGCGCCTGTATCAGCCGCTCAATCCGGAACTCATCGAGATCACCCGTAGCCATAATCCTCGTGTCTCCGAGATTCGCCCGGTCCAAAATCAGCCGCACCTCTCGCGAGAGAGTATCGAGATCCCCGCTGTCCAGGCGCACGCCCCACATAGGCCGTCCCACTCGCACCGCTGTTTCTGCGCCGCTCAGCGTGTCGTAGGTGTCGAGAAGGTAGACAGTATCTTGGCCCAGCAACTTTTGGAGCGCCCGGAACGATTCTTCCTCGTTTTCGAATGCCATCGTCCACGAGTGCGCCGCAGTCCCTGAAACCGGAATGTCGAACATCATGCCTGCTTGCGCATTGCTCGTTCCATCGCAGCCTCCGATATAAGCAGCGCGCGCCGACAACACCGCCGCATTCGGAGAATGTGCGCGCCGGCTGCCAAACTCAACGATCTGCCGCCCCTGCGCGGCAAGCACGCAGCGCGCCGCTTTGGAGGCAATGCTGGTCTGATGAGCCAGCGTGGACAGAAGATATGTTTCGACGATCTGCGCCTGAATCAGGGGCGCACGCACGATCGCGAGGGGCTCATTTGCAAACACCGGGGTGCCTTCGCGCATCGCAAACAGCTCGCCAGTGAATCGGAGCTGCGCCAAATAGTCGAAAAATTCCGGCGGCGTACGCCGAAACTGCCGCAACGAACGCAAGTAAGCGATCTCTTCGCGCTTAAATTGAAAATTCAGCAGGTATTCCGCTGCCTGTTGCAATCCGGCAGCGACGAGAAAGTTGCGCTGCTCCGGCAAGCGCCGAACCATTAGTTCGAAGGTGGCAATATCCTCGGTCTTGCCCGCCATGAAATAGCCGGCCGCCATGGTCAGTTCGTAGAGATCTGTATTCAGCGCGGACATGAGGTCCGGTCGACCGCCTATTTGTTTTTGCCTGAAGCCGCGGGTTTGATCGCCTTCAGTGCTTCCAGGATATCGTCCACGCTCTTCGCGTCTAGTTGGTAAAGCGTCTGCTCATTCTCACGCTTCGCAGTGTACCCGTCGCCGGTCTTCGCGAACTCGAGGTTTTCGGTGCGCTTGTAGTCGTTCGACTGAACTACGATAGTCAGCATCGGTCCGGCGAAGGCGCCCGTTGCAAACTTCGCCGCACTCAAGTCGCGAAGCTTGTCAATGAACGACTGAATGGTTCCCGGATCCATGATCTTTCCGTTTAACTTCCAATCGCTGCCCGCGCGGACATAGATCTTATCCGCCCCGCCTTGCTGTACATCGATCTTGTTCGGATCGGTGAAGCCGAAGTCGAATAGCTTCTTGTTCCGGAAATCATCGGCCGATTTCGAGACCGCCTGGCCGAGATCGGTAGAGACCTTGTAGTCACCCGGAACAGCACTGCTCGATGCGTAATAGTCGTCCTTGTTCTTGCGAACATCTAGCGTTTGCGTGCCCGATGCGTCGCTCACTTTCACGGTCGTCACCCGCTGACCAGAGGCGAATGCTGCATCCGCCTTCTTTTGATCGCCCGGGTTTGACGAGAGATCCATTTTGGCGTCAGAGAGTTTCCGTACCAGCTCTTCAACCTGGAAGCTATCAGCCCTGTAAGGTTCCGGTTTCAGGATCTGCCAGTCGCCCTGGTTGTTCTTTCCGAACTCAAGATCGCCTTTAGTAGAAGTAAGTTCCACTCGAGTCAGTTTGTTTGTGTCAAACGTCAGCAGCCGCTTATCTCGCAGGTCGTTCAAGCTCTTATCGAAGGAACTCTTCACGGAATTCGTGACCGCATAAACCTTGGGGCTCGACGCCAGTTTCGCGTAAACCAGCGATCCGGCCGGGACGTCTGAACCGATGTCGAGCCGGCTGGTCTTTCCGTTCGTTTGCCGCAGATCGACAGTCAACGAAGGGTTATTCAGGCCGTACGGGGTCAAGTCTGCTGCTTTGCCGGTAACATCGGTATCGGAATTTAGGGGATTTACAGCCGATAACATGGACGAAACCGCATCCTGATCCGCCGCATAATGCTCTGGAGCAGTGATGACCCACTTACCGTTCTCACGATCGAGCGCGATGGTCGCGCCACCGCGCTTCGCTATAGTAACTGCCTGCATTTGAGACGGTTGAATATCGGCAAGCTTGGTAGCGGCCGGCGTCGAAGGCGATGTTGTCCCGGTGCTCGGGTGTTTCTGCGCCCACCAAACAGCGCCCGCAAGCGCAACCAGAACAACAGAAGCTACAATCAGGTTCCGCGGCTTCATCGCTATCTCCGTTTCAGGAAGATCGAAACGCCTCCGACGATAATCAGCAGAGGAATTGCGATCAGATCCGTATACGCGAAGATATTCATCTGGCGCTGAGTGGCACTGAGACGCCGGTCCTCCGGCGTTTTCGGCCGTATCGAAATCAGGTCTTCATCCGACGCGAGCCAGTTCACTGAATTCAAGACTAAGTCGGGATTTGCCTGGAAATGCAGCATCGAGTTATCCAAAACGCTGGACGTGCCGAATACAACGAATCTTCCAGGATCGTTCGGCTTGCCCGTGTTGTAGGTTCCCGCAGAGGCGAGCGCAAACGGTCCTTTCTTGTTTGCTGGATCAGAAGGGTTGACTTCCGGTGAATTTAACTTGTAAGTTGCAATTGCGCTGTCAGTGGTAGACAGCAACTTCTCGCCGGTCGTTTTGTCACCGTTCTTCACTTCCATAGAGCGAGTCACCGGGAATCCGGTGATATGACCCTTGAGGTCGTTCACGATGGGTTGCGATTCATAGTTCGAAATCAGCGGAACCTCGGGTCCGACGCCCACCAACTGACCCACGGGATTCTGTTCGAGAACCAGATCCTTATTGAGAGTTACGCCCCACGTGGAAAGCAAATCCGTGAGCCCTGCGTTGGGTGCGATTCGCTCGCGTGCAAAATCGAGCGGCGGATCGAGGGCGATCAGCAAACGTCCCCCATTTTCTATGTAGGTCTTGATTGCAGTAACTTCATTCGGCGTGTAGTCGTACTTGGGGCCGGCTACGACAAGCACGTTACAGTCGCCAGGAACGGCTGTCTTATCCAAAAGCGTTACCGACTGCGCCTGGTAATTATCTCGTTCCAACAATGTCTTGAACTGTGAAAGTCCAGCGCCCTGTGAGTTATCCAGTTGATGTTCGCCGCTTCCGGAGACAAAGCAGATCTTCTTAACGCCTTTCAGGTCCTTTACGAACGCGCCGGTGATGCCTTCCTCGGTCACGGCCTTAGCTTCTTCTCTACGCTGGCCGATGGTCACAAACGCTGTCCCGGGGAAACGCACTCCAAAGGCCGAGGCCACGGTGGGATTACGAATCAGGTCGACATACTGCACATGAACTTTCGGCGAGAGATTCGCGTACCGGTCGAGAGTTGCTTTGGCCTGCTGGAAACCGCTTGGCCGGTCAATGTAGGAGATCGTCGCATCCTGCTTCAGCCCTTGGATGACCTTCTTTGTTTCCTGAGATAGAGTGAATTGCTTGTTACTCGTCGTATCCCAGCTTTTGTTGTAACGATTGCCGAGCCAGTTTACTGCCACCAGGATCGCCAGAATAACGATCGTATATAGGGAAGCTGTAGCTCCGTAGCGTGCCTGGCGAGCGGCAACTGAATCCTTCGCTCTGGCTGCCATTACGCCCTCCACCTCAAAGATTCAAGTGAGCGCGAGGTCAGAAACAAACCGAGAAAAATCATCGATAAGTAATAAAGAATATCTTTCGAATCAACAACACCGCGGGTGAAGCTATCCAAATGGCTCACCACGGACAGATAATTCAGAAACTGTACTGCGTCCGAGTTGCCGAACGAAGTGGTCCAGTTCAAAATCCAAAGAACCAGGGCAAGCGCAAAGCCGACCGCTCCGGCTACGATCTGGTTCTTAGTCAAGGTTGAGATGAAAGTCCCGAGCGCGAGCAGGCAAGCGGCCTGCAGAATCACGCCGAACAAGCCTGTCAAAACCGGCTTCCAATCCGGGTTCCCATAAAGAAAGAGGAATGAGTAGTCAGCCAGCAACACGACCATGAGCGCGCCGAACATAATTACAGCCGAAAGCCACTTACCCAGGATGATTTCGAGATCTGTCACGGGCGAGGTGACCAGGAGTTCGATCGTACCCTGTCTCTTTTCTTCTGCAAACAAGCGCATGCTGATCAAGGGAATCAGAAACAGGCTGATGACGGCGATGTTTGAGAACAGAGGAGCGATTACCTGCTCGTTTACGTTCATCGGAAACGATTGCCCGCTCAACTGGCTTTCAATCCCGGCGCGAATAAAGCTCATGCTGATGATGTAGGTGAAGCCCCCG
>JAFARV010000348.1 GCA_019245255.1 Acidobacteriaceae bacterium
GGTGCAGGCGAAATCGATTTTGTGGGCCAGTTCAAGGCACTCAAACAGATGAATTATTCTGGTACGCTCTCGCTGGAGACGCACTATAGGAACGCGCAGCGCGATCCATACACTTCAACTGTGGAATCGATGGACGGATTAGTTCGAGTATTAAAGCAGGTCTAGTCAAGAGAGGAGCTATGCAGGAGAACTCGTTTGATAATGGCCGACGGGCCTTTTTGAAGACTGGAGCGGCGACAGTAGCGACAGCGCTGTCGGCAAAGCGAGTTTTGGGTGCGAACGATCGCATTCGAGTCGCGGTCATCGGTCTGCGCGGGCGCGGCTGGGATCACGTGAAGGGATACAAGCCCATTCCGGGCGTCGAGATTGCGTACTTTTGCGATATCGACGAGAACGTTTTGCGCAAGCGGCTGGCCGATGCGGAACAACTGGGAATACCGAAGCCCGAGACCTACGTGGATGTCCGCAAATTGCTCGCTGACAAAAATGTGGACGCCGTTTCCATCGCGACACCGAACCACTGGCACTCGCTCATTGGAATCTGGGCGGCACAGGCGGGCAAGGACATTTACATTGAAAAGCCGTGCTCGCATAACTGGTGGGAAGGACGCCAACTGGTTCGGGCTGTGAACAAGTACAAGGTTATCTGTGAACATGGCAGCCAGTGCAGATCGAGCGCGGCCATCTGCGACGCGATGGACCAGATGCGGAATGGGCTGCTTGGAGAGGTCTACATGGCGCGCGGGCTTTGTTACAAATGGCGCGATACCATCGGGCACGCGCAGGAAGAACCCGTTCCGGCAGGCGTCAATTACGACTTGTGGACGGGACCCGCGCCGCTGAAGCCGTTTACACGCAATCGATTCCATTACAACTGGCACTGGATCTGGGACACCGGGAACGGTGACATCGGCAACCAGGGGATTCACGAGCTCGATCTGGCGCGCTGGGGACTTGGCGTCGGTCTTCCGACGAAGATCACTGCCGTCGGCGGGCACTTCATGTTTGACGACGATCAGCAGACACCGAACATGCTGACGGTCGCATATGAGTTCAAATCGCCTGGCGCGAAAGCTAAGATGATGAGCTTTGAAGTGCGCGGGTGGATGACGAACCGCGAAGCCCACATTGGTACGCCTGAGTTCGCGGGCGGTGGAGTGCCGGCGGCTGGACTTGAACAGCGGCAGACGCGATCACAATCGAATGCGCAAATGTTGGGCCCAGCGAGCGGCAAACCATCGACCATCGGAAATCTCTATTACGGATCGAAGGGATACCTTGCGATCTCCGACTACGATGCGTACAAATCGTTCCTTGGGCCGGAGAATGAACCCGGGCCGCAGAAACACGAACCCGTCAGGAATGAGCATTTCGTGAACTTTATTGAATGCATGCGCAGCCGTAACGCCGGTAACCTGCATGCGCCAATTTACGAAGGCTATCTTTCAACGACGCTGGTTCACTTAGCCAACGCTTCTTACCGGCTAGGCCGAACCATTCAGTTCGATCCGGAAAAGGAAGAGGTAATCGGCGACCGCGAGGCTACGCAGATGCTGAAAGGCACCTACCGATCACCGTACGTGGTTCCGGAGCAGGTGTAACCCTCGGATATACCTTGTTATTACAACGGCCGCGGATTCTCCGCAAGCAGCTCCTGAAACCGCGGCTCCTGTTTCAAGACCTGAAACTCGGGAACTTCGGGCAGCTTCTTCCGGTCCTTAAGACCTTCTTCGAGAGCCTTGCGTAAATAGGTTAGCGCGCGGTCATTTGCTCCTCGTCTGGCATATGTCTTAGCAAGGTAGAAGTGGAAAGCGGCGAGATCGGTTGAAGTGTGTTCCTGAATGCGCGTGCCGAATAGATCGCGGCGATCGAGTACATCGGGATCCAGGTTGAATGCTTTTTCGTAATTGTCGGAAGCCCTTTTGTAATCGTGACGGCCGAAGTAAGCAGCTCCTAAATTGGCGTACATACAAGCCGTCGGTCCGGAGTACTTCAGAGAGCGCTTGTAATATACGATAGCCTTCTTGTAAGACCGTTCAGCGTAATAAACTGTCCCTAAGTTGTTGATGGCCTCGGCGTATTCATGGTCGAGTCGCAGCGCCTGCTCGTAATATTTTTTGGCGAGATCCATCCGTGACATCTGCTGAAACGCGATGCCGATCTTATTGAGCATGACCGGAGTCGCGGGCGCCCGCCGATACGCATCGATCGCATCTCGATACATCTTGCGAGCCATGTAGATATCGCCCCGCTGCTCCCAAGACAGCTGCGGCATGGGCGGTCTCGCCATCACCGTAGCATCTACCTTATGAAGGCCGGATTTGAGGAGATCTGGACTTTGTGCCTCCTGTGCAGCCGGCGAGGGGAGGCAGACAAGCCATACCAAGCACAATGGCAATGCGTACAGCTTGTTGAGAAGCGCAAACGGAGCGGATGCGCGCAGCCAAACAGGAAAGGGACTCTCTGGCTGTTTGGGCGACGCGCTTGAGACCGCCACCGTTTTGCGCGAGCTCCTCAATAGTGCCCGGCCCCCTGAAGACTGAACCGAACCAGACACCATCGAACCCTCCTCGACGCCGACCTGTGCCGTTTGAAACGCCACGCAAAAGCAGCCGTCTGAACCCGGCTACCTTAGTCACAGATTGCTTCTAAAACTGGTCATGCACAATAACCACATTTGCGCGTTCCGCGATGACCACTTCGCCTGGACCACTTTGGCGGCGCTTCCAGCCAACCCTAATTCAGTTTTCCATCAGCAGCTTCCGAAGATCGCGTACCGCCTCCGGGATCTCGGATGTTCTCACACTCCCAAACCCCAGAATGAAGCCTTGTCGACTTTCAGGCCCGAGATACGCTGTCGACAGCGGCCACAGCCAAAGCTTCCGTTCGGCTGCACGCCTCGAAATATCCTGATCGCTATATCCAGGAGGCAAAGTAACGACAAGGTGCATTCCGGCCTCGTCACCCTGTATTTCGACCAAATTGCCGAGTTCACAGTTAATGGCATCTACCAGAGCATGCCTGCGTTCGTTGTAGACTGCCCGCGTCTTTCGGATATGCCGCGCAAAGTGACCCTGCTCGATGAAATCCGCGAGCACCGTTTGATGAAAGTGGGAGGGGCAAATATCTGTCGCCCGGCGCATGGCCCTGAATTCGTCGATCAGGTCAACGGGCAAGACCATGTATCCAAGCCGTAAGGATGGGAACAGCGCTTTGCTGAAAGTCCCTAGATAGATGACGCGGGATGCGCGGTCAAGTCCCTGCAGCGATGTCAACGGAGAGCTGTCGAAGCGGTATTCGCTGTCGTAGTCGTCCTCAAGAATCCAGGCACCGGCGTTGTTCGCCCAATC
>JAFARV010000979.1 GCA_019245255.1 Acidobacteriaceae bacterium
GCGTTTGGAGCACACATTTGCGACTAGTGATCGATTTCGACCCGAGTTGGCGCATTGATTGGAGAAAGGATCAATATGACCCACCTCCATATGAATTGGCACGAACTTCACGGTCGGCTGACCGCCACTTGGAGTGAAGACGCTGACAGGCCGCTTTTTACTTCGTCTGTTCGGCTAACCTCTCACGCAGCGAATACAGCCCGGTATGTAGTCGACCTCCAAACAGAACGTCCCGAGAAACAGGTCACGCTTCAAGCTGGACCGATCTCTTGGGTACAGATACTCCCGCGCGAAATCTGGAAAGCTTTCCTTAACGGATGTGCATTGATCGTACAAACACATACTCGATTTCTGTAGAGGGATTAATTAATGTTGGCAGCGTTTCTATTCGGCTGTGACTTGGGCCCCATTGGCGAACACACGATTTTTTGTAGCGAGAATTCGGTATTGCTGATGGGCTGCCCCGCTGAAAAATCTGCTTTCTCCTGATCGATTTCCCATAGCGATTTAGCAATTGGAACTGAGGGCGCCAAGAAGGAGCCCAAACAAGGAGAAAACAGTTTTATGAAAGAAGTACTCAAAACTGTACTTCCTCTAGTCTTTGCGCTTAGGTGTTTCGCGGCAGATGATGCGGTTGTTTGCCGGAACTATCACTCGATCCCGGTACAGCTCGCCTCAGGCCAGTCAGCGAGCATTAACGGCGAGCTATGCGCGACCGAGGATGAGCTACTTGACGGATCGACCGTCCAGTTCCTCATTCATGGAGCAACTTACAACCATA
Organism: Acidobacteriaceae bacterium; assembly: GCA_019245255.1. Taxonomy (GTDB): domain Bacteria; phylum Acidobacteriota; class Terriglobia; order Bryobacterales; family Bryobacteraceae; genus Bog-105. The sequence goes on from JAFARV010000979.1 coordinate 782, forward strand.
CCTATTGGGATTTCGGCACAGCCGGAGGCACCGAGTACTCGTACGCGCGAGACGTTGCCGCTCATGGGTTCGCCACGTTCGCGACCGACCTGCCTGGCTCAGGAACCAGCTCGCACCCACCAAGCGATGAGTTGACCGTTCAGACCGTCGCCGATGTGGTCCATCAAATTGTTGAGCGGCTCCGCGACGGCTCTATCGCGGGCGTCCCGTTCGGAAAGGTGATCATCGTCGGCCACTCGCTCGGCTCTACGGTCGTGTGGCAAGAGGCAATCAGTTATGGAGATGTCGATGGAATGATCGTAACCGGGGCGGCCCACTCACTAACTGCCCGCTTCGGGCAATTAGCTCAGACAGACTTTTATCCCGCTGCGAAGGACCCGAAGTTTGCCGGCAGCAGCCTCGATTCGGGCTATCTTACAACGGTTCCGAATACTCGAGCGGCCTTGTTCTACAGTGAGCCAAACGCCGATCCGGCGGTTATCAGGCAGGATGAGGCGCGCAAGGACGTTGTGCCCGGGGCATTACTCGCAACGGGCGCCCCGTTGGCTTTATCGACCGCTAGCTTAGCGATCCACGTGCCGGTGCTTACGATTCTCGGCAGCAATAGCCCGGGCCGGACAGCCCCCATTTGCTCCCAACCTGCCCTATCGGTTATCCTAAGTATTTGAATCATCATCGAGGATCAGGTCAGTAAAGGTTAATGGCAAATACAGTTTCCGCGTTGAAGCGCGTTCGCATCGCCCAGCGTAGAACGGAGATCAATCGCATGCGAAAGTCCCGTTTGCGCCATCAGATTCGGACGATGCGTCGTCTCCTGGATAAAAAAGACGTCGAAGGCGCCACCAAGGTCGTTCCCGAGACGTTTTCACTCGTCGATCGCGCGGCGAAGTGGGGCATCATCAAGAAGAACACGGCAGCCCGCTATAAGAGCCGCCTCACCCTCCGTCTCCGCAAGCTGTCCGCCCCGGCTTCCGCCTAGCGCGCGATCTTTACTTCCTCAGTTCCGGGTGTTCGGACAGACTGAGGATGTTCCCGTCCGGGTCTTTGAACCAGGCAACCTTTGCGCCCGTTGGCGCCGTCCAGATACCAAGTTCGTCCTGCTTGAGCTGGGCATAACGCTCAAAACGCACTCCCGCTTCCTCCAGTTCGCCTACGGTGGCGCTGATGTCCGGCACCTGCCATCCGAGGACTGTGCCATGCGCGGGAGGAAGCTCCTTCGCCATGCCGAGACGGAGCATGATGCCATTTGCCTCGAACACTAATGCGAATGGAGGTTCTTCGGACAAGAGATGTAGCCCCAGCGTGTCCCGGTAAAACGCCTTTGCTCGCGCAACATCGACGATGTTGACGAAGCCGATTATGTTATGTTTTCCGAGCCTCGTGACTTGCGGCATCCCGTTATCTGCTCACCGCAAGTTCGCGGCAGCAACCTTTATCGGCTCCGTCGGAGCAACATCCAGATATTCAATCCAGCCGTCCATCATCTCGTTCTCGCTCGCACTGCCCCAGCGAACGTTGATTCCCGGATTAGGATTGCCGGCCTTGTTAACGGAATTATCGAAGCGCGCGAGCACTTCAATGCGTGTCCCCTTCGGTAAAAAGACCGGATCCTTTTCCCGATACGTGAACTGCCAATTGAATTGATAATCCGGAACCGAAACCAGCGTCTGTTTGCGCCCATCCGGCAAATCCGCGACTATCTGCATGGATTTTCCACGCAAATGCATGTGTGGCGTTAAGCTCGTGACCAGCACGTCCTTGTCGAAGGTATGGCATTCGCTGACGGCATGGTCTGAATCGCCTGCCGGAATCATGAACATCTGATTCGAAAGATCGATTCGCCGGGAAACGCGGCTCGGCGGCTCCTTCGCAAAGATCAGCCCGACGCCGGTGTCATCGGTCTCGGTCTTGCCTGTGGTTCGCGAATAGTGAATCTGGAAACTCAACACAGCTCCCGCGGGAATCTTTCGCGCGGTGCCGGCCGGGTAAACGTCCGGCTCGCGGCCCGGCAGATACGAACTGATCAGGCTGTTCAAGTCGGAACTCGTTGACCCCGGAAACAAACCGTTATCATCCACCGAGCACCCGTTGTCGATTACCGGCGCTTCAGGGCGCACCCATTCGAGCGAGCCTTGGCGAATGCGAATCCACTTAGCGTACTGTGTGACGGGCGTTGGATCGCTCTTCCGCTCTGCATTCCCGCCTTTGATGAAAACATGCGCATGATGAACGATCTTGCGATTTCCGGGGCGCAGTTCAGCTGCGACGATCCAGCGGTCTTCTGCAAAATTTGTGGGCACATCGACGTATGTATACTCGTCCGGGCCCTTGCCCTCGAGCGTGTGAACCGGGATGCTCAACACCAGATCGGGCTTGCCGATCTTCCAACCGTCAGGAAAGGCGGGCGCGGGCGGCATGTCTTTCGGATCGCCCTCGAGTTTCGGGCCTTCCACCCAACTGCGAATGGTCTGAATCTCGGCATCGCTTAAACGCGGGTCGTTCGACCACTGCCCGACGGCTGGGTCCGCCAGCCACGGCGGCATCTTGCGCGAAACCACAGCTTGCCGGATCGCAGCCGCCCACGGCCGCGCATCCTGGTACGTCATCAGCGACATCGGCGCAATATCGCCCGGATGATGACAGGCCACGCAGTGCTTGTATAGGATCGGTGCAACGTCGTGGCTGAAGGTGAGTGGCCTTTTGTCAGGCGCTCCCGTTTGTGCGAGCGCAACCGACGCCGCCAGCAAACTTGCCCAAACCCCGGCCGTCTTCCACATACTGTGCCCTTGCTAATAAGCCTACATCTCTCGGCTGCGCTGCTGGCCCGTTAAGCGGTCTCGAGCCGGGCGAGGCCGCGCGGCGTACCGTTGTCGAAAAGAATGAGCAGGGGTTATCCGTAAGCCGGGGGTTTATCGAGAGAGCGGGCGACAAAGTTCATAAGGCCGTCAATCTGTTCGTGCGTCACAGGGAATTGTTCGATGACTTCCTCGATGCTCATCCCGGCTTGAAGGTTCTCGAAAAGAACCTGTACCGGCGTCCGGGTTCCCTTGAGTACCCACGCGCCGCTAACCTTGCCGGGAATGCTCTCGACAATCGGGCATTCAGACCAATCAAGACATGCCATGTTTCTCGCCTCCCTTCATCCTAGCGTTGTAGCGTAGCGGCCGGGCCACGGGCGAACGCTCAAACCCGCATGGCTAAAGAGTTTTTCGGCACTTTAGCAACGCCTGCTTCTGGCACCCGCGAACGAACGATGGTCTGTTTGTTTCCGTCAGTGCTTTCGAAAATTGTTACGGATGGCCCGCAACCAATCGCCCGGGAGCGGCAAGTAAGTCTTACGCCGCGTTTGCGCCGCGTCGGGGCCCCCGGCCAGAACCGAAAGAATTTCGGCCGCCGGCACACGGCTCGCCACTGTGTCGATGGCCACGTCTCGAACCATAAGGCCCGGGTCGATGACGAACACAGACGGTTTCGCAATGCCGCCTCTCTCGCGTGCATTTAACAGGTCCCACTCCCTAAGGACACGACGTTCTGTGTCGCACAAAATGGGAAATGGCAGCGAGAGTTGCGCGCGCAAAGCTTCGGATTCCGCGGCTGTATCGACGGAAACTACGGCTACGCTTGCGCCTGCCGCCCGTATCTGAGCATATCGATCACGATAATCCGCCAACTGGCGGTGGCAAAACGGTCACCACCAGCCGCGATAGAACAGCAGCACCAGCGGCCCATCCGACGCTAACTCCGAAAGGCGCCGCAACGTTCCGGTCACATCCGGCAGACAAAAATCGGGAGCCCTTTCGCCTCGACGTGGAACCTTCGGCATGGCTCTAGCTTATGTCTACCGGAATCTTTACCCGATCCCTCCTTGTCGCAGTCTTAACAGCTTTGAAAAGATATTGACGACGCTTGGGCATCTGTATATACTCAGTATAATCAGATGCCTGGAGTGCTGATGCTTTCCCAAAGCGACAAGCGCCCCATGTATCTCCAGATCATGGAGCAAATCAAGCAGCGGATCGGCGTTGGTGACTGGGCCGAAGGCCAGCCCATCCCTTCTATCCGGCAGCTTGCCGTCGATCTTCAAGTGAGCGTCATCACGGTCAAGCGCGCCTATTATGAACTCGAACGCGAGGGCGTGATCATTACCCAGCACGGTAAGGGCTCACGAGTCTCTTCGACGCCAGGACTTGGCGCGCGGCTGCGCGAACAGGAACTGCAGCAATACTTGGAGCAAGCTGTGCGCATTGCGGCGCAAATGGGCATGCCACAGAAACAGCTTCAGAGCCGGCTGCGGGCGGCCGGCGACCGGATCGCGGAAGAGGAAAAGGAACTCATATGAAAGATGGCGCACCAGAATTTACCCCAGACGTTGCCCTCGCCCCAGATCTGGCATCCGCAGATTTTGCAATAGAACTGCGCGGAGTGTCGAAGAAGTACCGCTACTTCACGCTCGACAAGATTGACCTCAAACTGCCGCACGGACAGATCATGGGGCTCATCGGAGCCAATGGCGCGGGCAAGTCGACCACCATTCGCATTTTGATGGGCTTGGTTCACCAGGATTCTGGCGAAGTGCGCGTGCTCGGCCATAACATGCCCGCCGAACAGGTGGCCGCGAAATGGGACATCGGTTTCGCATCGGAGGACATGCGGTTGTACGATTCCATGACGCTCGGCTGGCACATGAACTTCATCCGTTCGATTTACCCGAACTGGGACGCCGCTTACGCGCTGCTGCTGCTGAAGCGCTTTGGGCTACGCGCGGATCAGAAGATCAAAGGCCTGTCGCACGGCGAGCGCGTGAAGTCCGCGCTGCTGCTGGTCCTGGCGCGCAAGCCGAGGCTCCTCGTCTTAGATGAGCCGACCACGGGTCTCGATCCGGTCGCCCGTCACGAGATTCTGCGCGAATTAACCAGCGTCATGGCGGACGAAGGCCGCAGCATCCTCTTCTCGTCGCACAACACGCGGGATGTGGAACAGATCTCGGACCAAATCACGTTCATCGACCGCGGCCGGATTATCGACTCTATGGATAAAGAGCTCTATCTCGACCGCTGGCGGCGGCTGCGGCTAGAGGTTCCGCGGAGCATCGAATTGCCTACGCTGCCGGGAATCATCGGTGTGCAGCGCGAAGGCAGCTTAGCGGTGGCAACATCCAATGCATTTGTGCCGGATCTCGCCAGCGCCTATGAAAG
>JAFARV010000539.1 GCA_019245255.1 Acidobacteriaceae bacterium
AGGTCCGTTGTTGTGTTTGCGGCCTCTGCGCAGCGTCTTGCAAGCACTCCAAATTCATCGGCAACCACCGCAAAGCTCACTCCAGCGTTGCCCGCGCGTGCCGCTTCAATGCTCGCGTTCAGCGCCAGAATCTTGCTTTGAAATGCGATTTCATCGATTGTCCGCATCACTCCCGCGATCCTGTCATTCGATTGGACAATCTCGCCGATCGAAGTTTGCATGGCCTTCAGATATTCCGATGCCGCTTGGACCTGCCCGTCGGAGGCGCCGGCACTCTTCAGTGCCTCTGCAATTTCAGCTCTGTTTGCGTGTGCCACATGCTCCACTACTCGTCCCGCTTCCACCACCTTCTCGATAGCGGGCACGCGCTCGGCCGATCGTGCCAGCAGCTGTTTTGTCAGCCGTCCCATGACAGCCGTCGAATGTATCAGCCGCTGACCTTCATCGCGCAAACAGCCCGCAAGCGCGCTGAATACATGCTCGATCAGCCGCGCGTATCGCGTCCAGAACAGCACCGAGACCAGGACCGACAGCGCCAGAAGAATCCAGACTCTCGCCCCGGTCCGCACCCCAAGCGCCTCTATTCCTGTTGCAGGCAGCAGATACTCGTCCTCCGGAACTGCGACCGCCAGCACGCACTCCCCGTGATTCACGGGCGCCAGTTCCACAGCCATCCGGACGCCCTGGGCTGAAACGTAGCGTTCCTGCGCAGTCGTTTCCGAATGCGCCATTGCGTCACGGACCAGCCGGCCTCGCTCCGCGGCTCCCGGTTCTCTGCCGCTGGTTCCGTGCCAGAACGATAACTCGCCGGTTCGCGTGCCCTTAGCGTACAGTCCGAAAACCTCGGAATGCGCGGGCAAAGCAACGCGAGAAAGTGCCGCTTGGATCAGTTGCTCCCGCGCGGGTCTGGGCCGCGTGACGTAAAGCATTCCCACCGTCTCGCCATGAGCGTCAACAATTGCATCAAACGCCGCATCATATTCCTGCCCATCCTTCTCTACAACGTCGGTGTAGCGCTGCCCTTTCAATGCAGCGGCGACGGCCGGGTTCGCCTGACCGTTGGCCGTAAAAGCTGGAATAAACGTTCCTGTCGCGCGCTTGCCGTCGGCGCCGGTAATCGTTGTTGCAATGCGCAGCATGTCGCCGGCTGGGTTCATTCGCTCAAAAATCGTGCATGTCACGCCTGCCAGATCGTGAATCTCGTCCACCAGCTCCCGGCGGGGTTGCCGGGCCTGTCGCTTCGACCACTTTCCGATAACGGCGACCGGAACTTTTACCCTCGTGTGCTCACCGGTGATCTCGTTCGTTACCTGCCAGGTTGCCCGTCTTCGCGAGATCGACAACCCCCCGGAGCCGTTCAGCGTGGCTCGCGCAAGCCCCAAGGGTTCGATGGCGTCGCTGTTCGCAGTCTCGACCGACTTCAACAATGTATCCACGGTGTCGTGGAGATTTGCCGCTTCCAAGGTCTGGCCTGCCGATCGCGCCAGGTCTGAAGCCGCCGTGAACTGCTTTCGAATCAACCATCCCAAGGCGAAGATCGGGACGATTGCAAGGATCACACCGGTGAGGATCAGGCGGCGGCGTAAGCTGAGGTCCATTTGAAAAGGCATGCAACGCAGGTTGCCCTGGAAACAGGGCTCATTGGTTGGTGCGCCGCCGCCCTCCTACCTCTCAGGAAAACGGGGGTCTAAGGGCGTTTTACTCCGCTACCGGCGCCTGCGCCCGTACCGATTCCGTTTCTGCGCTGGGCGCGCTCTCTGCTGCCAAACGAGGGCGCAAACTCAAGAAATTATACCGGCACGGTTTACAGCGATACCGGTGTGCTCCGAGGGTAAGCAGAATGTTACGCCAAAACGTCAGACGATAGTACTTTTCAGGCCAGATAACCAGTTCAGTTCCCAAACACTTGGGGCACTTTGCGAACGCGAGCTTCGAAAACAGCCACACGCTCACCCAAAATCGCGCGCCGCAGTCGAGACATCGGAACGGGTAAATGCCCGCCATCATGCTGAGCGATTCCCACGTCGATTGCCGCTTCGACCGGCGCAGGTTTGCGCTGCCGCAATTTCTGCAATGCAAAACCGGTATTTTCATGCCAGTGTTCGCTGTTTCCTGTGCACGTTCTCAGATATATAAGTGACTCGATAATCCACAAAAGCTCGCCGTAAACGCTCCATCACATCGAATTTTCGAGACAGTTCGGCTCCGTCGACCTCGAAAACCGGCAAAAGATCCCGAGTGGTCGAGGTGATAAACACCTCGTCTGCTGCCTCGAGCTCGGATGGAGTAATCTCCCGCTCTCCTATAGCGAGGCCGGGAACTTGAATCTCTTCGAGCAGCAGTGCGCGGGTTACGCCCGGCAGGCACCCCGATGTTCGCACCGGCGGCGTCGATACAGATGTTCCTTCAACAATGAAGATATTCGCCGAGGTACACTCGCTGACTTCGCCATGCTCGTTGAGCAGAATCACCTCGTCGAGTCCCCGCTCGTGCGCCTCTTCATACCACGTCAAGTTCTGTGCCCAGGATGTAACCTTTGTTCCGGCGAATGGTGACGCTCCATACCTTCCATCCGCGACATAGCCGAGTTTTACGCCTGCCCCCCAGGCTCTCAGGT
>JAFARV010000617.1 GCA_019245255.1 Acidobacteriaceae bacterium
GAACCAGCTCTGTTTCGCGTGTTAAGCCCGAGGACCCAATTGGGCGTGATTCCGGAACATTCCGGAGTCCTTCTGACCGATGCTATGTGGCGATCGCGCTTCCACGCCGACCCGCACGTAATAGGGCAAGAAATCAGACGCGGGGGCGATAGCTTCCAAATCGCCGGGGTGCTTTCCTCCGACTTTCGCTTCCTCACGCGCGAACCCGCGCTATACATCGTGGACAGGTCCCTGGCAGGCAACAGCATGATGGTCGTCGCGCGAATTCGCCCAAACGTTTCTCGAGAGAAGCTTGACCGCGAATTGACCCAGATTGCCGAGAATAGCTGTTACTACTTCTTCCAGTCTCAGCTTCGCTACTCGTTCTTGAGCACTGAGCGCTGGACTCCGCTAGTACTGTTCGCGACGGGCGTCACTCTTTCCGGTCTCCTGGTGGCTGCGGTTTCACGCTTTCGTTTCAAAGGTGTCGAAAGTCGAGCCGCGGCCTATCGCGCCGGTTATTTCGTTCTGAAGAGTTCCGCCGCGCTCGCACTTGTGTTTGTCGCCGGACTCGAGTGGAGCCGGTCGCAGTCCGCGATCCTGTTCGGTTCCCGAGATCCCGCGTCAGGGCCGTTCCTGCTCTGGCTATACATCTTAGTTTCCATGGGAGTTTGGTGGTGGGCCGTTGCCGACCAGCGAGCACGCTGTCGCGAATGCCTGCGTCTGCTTTGCTTCCCCGTCCGTATTGGCTGTCCCGGACACGTGCTGCTCGACTGGTCGGGTACTGAGTTCCTGTGCTCGCAGGGCCATGGGGTTTTGCATGTACCCGACCTAGAGACCAGTTGGGACGAACCCGATAAGCATTGGATCTCGCTCGATCAATCCTGGAAGGATCTCTTTGCGGACGTGCGATAAGACTTCGCACTGTCCCGCTATCATGAGCTCTAACCGGCATGTCTGCTGAAACCACTTCCGTTGAAGCTCGCGCGGTTGATCGCACGACGGGATTTGTCCGCGAGCTGGGTCTGTTCGATTCAACAATGATCGTCATCGGCTCGATGATCGGTTCGGGCATTTTTCTCGTAAGCGCCGATATGGCTCGCAACATCGGCAGCGCCGGATGGCTTTTAGTGGCATGGGTCTTTGCGGCCGCAGTCACGGTAGCAGCTGCGCTTTCGTATGGAGAACTCGCCGCGATGATGCCGAAGGCCGGCGGCATGTACGTCTACCTGCGGGAAGCATTCTCGCCGTGGGTTGGCTTCCTATACGGTTGGACGCTCTTCACGGTTATCCAGACCGGCACGATAGCCGCCGTCGCGGTCGGGTTTGGGCGGTTCACAGGTATCGTTTGGCCCGTGATTGCGGAAGACCACTACATTGTGCCGCCGATTCATATCTCCGAACGCTATGCCGTTTCGCTGTCATCGGCACAGTTACTTGCGATTTTTGTGATCGCACTGTTGACGTGGACGAACACCCGCGGAATCCGCTATGGAAAAATCGTCCAGAACCTGTTCACATCGATAAAAGTTCTCTCGCTTGCGGCACTGATTCTGGCCGGATTTGTGTTTTGGAAACCTGACGCCATTGCGACCAATTTGCACACTTTCTGGACACCCCAAAACGTCACGCCAATCACGGCTACGCTGAGTGCCGTCACGGGATTTGGCTTATTTGTCGCAATCTGCGTTTCGCAGTCAGGTTCACTGTTTTCCGCTGACTCATGGCACGACATAACTTTTGCAGCGGGAGAGGTAAAAGATCCCGGCCGTGTGATACCGCGATCGCTCGCCTTGGGGACGATCGTCGTTACAGGAATGTATGTACTGGCGAATGTTGCGTATCTACTGGTGCTTCCGGTGACTGCGATTCAGCACGCGCCATCGGATCGCGTAGCTACCGCGATGCTCAATGCAATCCTGCCCGGGCTGGGCGGGCTGGTAATGGCAATCGCGATCATGATCTCTACCTTCGGCTGCATGAACGGGCTGATCCTGGCCGGTCCACGCGTGTATTACTCGATGGCTCACGATGGGCTTTTTCCAGCGCCGGCCGGCCGCCTGAATCGGGCCCATGTGCCGGGCTGGTCCTTAATCGCACAGGGCATCTGGTGTGCGCTGCTGGTCCTGCCGCGGACCTACAATCCGGAAACCCGTACGTATGGAAGCTTGTACAGCAATCTTCTCGACTATGTAATTTCTGCGGCTTTGATTTTTTATGTACTTACCATCGCGGGAGTAATCCGGCTGCGGCGACTGCGTCCCGAAGTGCCGCGACCGTTTCGTGCGCCGGGGTATCCGTTTGTGCCGATGATCTACATGCTCGGCGCGACGATTGTGCTTGTGTCTCTTTTCACGTTCAGGGCTGCGACTACCTGGCCAGGACTGCTAATTGTCTTATGCGGAGTTCCCGTGTACTGGTGGATGCGACGCAACGGTTCTACTGTGGCGTAACGAGACCTTTACGGATCGCGAATAACACGAGCTCAGCCGTACGATGGATGTCCATCTTCTCCATGAGATTCGCGCGATGAACCGAAACGGTGTTCACGCTAAGGTCGAGCAGGGCGGCTATTTCCTTGTTGCTCTTGCCTTGCGCGATCAACTGAAGAACCTGTTTTTCGCGTGCCGTCAGCCGGCTCAGTTCGTCGTCGCTCTCCGTTGAGACATATTTGAGACCGGCCCCGATGAACCGTTTCCCCTCCGCAACCGCCTTAACGGCCCCGACGAGATCCACATCGATGGCGCTCTTCAGGAGGTAACCCTTCGCTCCCGCATCGAATGCGTTCCGCACGTAATTGTCTTCGGCGTGCATGCTCAGTACCAGCACCTGTGTATCAGGCGAGTGCTTTACGATCTCCTTCGTGGCTTGAACGCCATCCAGTTCGGGCATGGAAAGATCCATGACAACCACTTTCGGTTTCAGCTCATAACACATGCGAATTGCTTCCACGCCGTTGCTGGCCTCGCCCACAACTTTGATCTGCTCATCGTCTTCGAGCATCCGCCGGAAGCCGCGGCGCACGAGACTGTGATCGTCGGCTAGCAAAACACTGATATCTTCATTCATGACTGTCGAACCAACACCTCAGTTACCTTTTCGCCCGTTGGCGCCTCTGTGACCGCGTCATCGCTTCGCAAAGGCATACTGAGCCAAATCGTAGTCCCCGTCTCCGGGGTTGACGAAACCTTCAAGACGCCGGAAAGCATTTCCGCGCGCTCATGCATCGCGACCAGACCAAGTCCGGGATTGTCGCTCTTTTTTTGCGTAGCCAGGCCGCGTCCGAAATCCCGAACACTGATATCCAGACTGTCGGCCGTAAAATCCAGTTCCACCTCCGCCGACTTGCTGCCGGAGTGCTTGGCCGCGTTCGTGAGGGCTTCCTGCACAATGCGGAAACAATGAGTTGCCGGAGCTCCCGTGATCCGTGTAACAGGTCCCTTGATGAGGACCTTGGTCTTTACGCCCGTCTGGCGCTCAAATACACCCGCATACCATTCAATTCCTTTCGCAAGGCCGTAATCATCCAAAATCGAAGGATGTAACATCTGCGAAAGGCTCCGCATTTTTTCGAGCGTGTTATGGGTAATCTCACGGACTTCCGACAGTTCGGTACGCAGCGGAGAGTCCGCGGGAACCCCCTTGCGCTCGGCCCGCGCCAGCATCGCCGAAACCGCTGTCAGGATTTGCCCGAACTCATCGTGAAGCTCACGCGATACCGACCGGAGCACTTCTTCTTGCACAGAAAATAGCCGCGCAGTAAGTACGCGGCGCTGATCCGAAAGCATTTCCAAACGGCTGAATAACTTCCGATTCGAATGGATCAGGTAAAGCGTCGTCACGAAGATTGCCGCCATGGTTGCCGTCCAGAAGAAATAGATCTCACGATCGGCGCGTTCGTAGATGTTCGCAATCTTCATGTCGGCGCGCTCTTCTGCTTCATTGTTAGCCCGCAACAGGGCTGAGACCTGATTTGCCAGCAGCATCTGCTGGTCCGAGAGGGGTCCTGCCGCTACCCTGCGTGCGGCGGATTCACGCCCCGAGCGCGCTAACGAGAACACCCGTTCTGAGAGCTTCCAGAAGGTGATGAGGCAGGCGGCCAGTTCCGTGTGCTCGCCGGCCCGGACTGATGGAGCAAACCGCGCATCCGCCCGCAGCGCATCCCGGAGATCATCCTGAAGCATGTCAAACTCGGCACGGTAAGCCGCCACCGGGGCATCCCGGCGCTCAGTAAGTTCCTGCAGCTTCAAACCAAGAGTGTTCACGTCGTTCTGAATCCGCAGCAGTACAAGCGAGTCGTGCCGGTTGAGGTCGATGGTCTGACTCTGCAATTCCCGGAGCTTTGAAACCTCGTGCAGAGAATAGAAAGAGAAGCCCGTCACGGCTACCAGCGTAAAAAGAAGCCCAAGAAGTAGACGTATGGTTGGCGATTTCGTCATGCGCTGCCTATTGGTAATGGGCCTCATATAGAAAGACGAATCAAGATCTGCGTTTGTTGCAGGAACCAGGCGGAACTGTTTACTGCAGCAACGTATTTTCTTACGTTATCGCGGGTAGAGAAGCGTAATAAGGTATACCCTCGCGAATCTCCGTAAACACAACCCGATCCCCAATGTGAACTCTCCCGCCTTCCGGGTTCACCGCAATCCGTACGGTCAACCGCTGTCCGTCTGCCAATTCCACTATCGCAATCTGATAGGGTGCCTCGGAGGCGAACTGTTCGGGTGCAGCATGCACCACCGTTTCGGTGTAAACGGTGGCCTCGCCGCCCGGTTCGAGCTGCACTTATGCGGCCTCCAGAATGCTGACCACCGACGTCCCGCCCGAGCCGCCCAAGTTTTGAGCCAGAGCAAGGCGATGACGGGGTACCTGCCGCTCGCCGGCATCGCCGCGCAGTTGCATGACTACGTCACAGATCTGTCCCACACCGGTAGCACCGACGGGATGGCCCTTGGATTTCAATCCGCCGCTTGTATTGACAGGGATACGACCATTGAGCGCACTGCATCCCGCGGCTGCGAAGGGGCCGCCCTGCCCCTTTGCCACAAGCCCAAGATCTTCGGTAGCGATGATTTCTGCAATCGTAAAACAGTCATGAACCTCAGCAAGGTTGAGATCCTCGGGACCTACGCCAGCCATGTCGTAAGCCTTTGCAGCGCTGGCCTTTACCGCAGGAAATAGC
>JAFARV010001000.1 GCA_019245255.1 Acidobacteriaceae bacterium
GAGACGAATCGGCGAGGCGCCATTCCCCGCAGCCGAGATTCGGAACATGTACGTCATCAATCCTGATGGTTCGATCGGTAACAATCGTACTCCGCCGTATGTAGCGAAGGAGATCGATGCCGGCGGAATTCCTAGAGACTATCGCAACATCGATATCCCCGTCTTAGCCCTCATGGCTGTGCCGCTGCCACCAGCTGAAAAGTGGAAACTGCAAGCGCCGAAAACGGAAGAGCAGCGGCGCGACTCCGAAAGAGGTGACGAGCTTCTGATGCAGTTTATCCACCGTTGGGAGGACAACCTGAAGCGTGCGGATCCCCATGCGAGCGTTGTTGAGATCCCGGGTGCCCATCACTACATGTTCCTGAAGGAGGAAGGCGCGGTCCTGCAGTACATTCAATCCTTTTTTGAGACGCTGCCTAAGTAATGGGCGACCCGTAACAATCAGACCATTCTGCTCGAAAATCTGGTTGTAGCTTTCGATATTTATGAACTAAATTCCGGGCTTAGTCGGGCAAGCGCCAGAGCGCCTAAAAGTAATCCAAGGTCCCGCAGAGCGATATCGAAGTAGCCTGGAAAGATCAGCAGGTTAATAATGATCAGCAGCAGCCAGGCCGCGACCACGTAGGCAAAGATCCGTGGCTTGATGGCCACCAGAATGCCGGCGATAATCTCGACAACTCCGACGAGCAGCATCAACCCGTGTCTCCCGATGGGCGACAAGTTCGCAATAGCCGGGGCCAGGTACATATCCCAATTCGTCAGCAAATGAAAGAACTTATCTAAGCCTGCAAGTATCGGCGCGACCACAAAAGCCAGGTGCAGAAGCTGATAAGCCTGATACGCCGGTCGACTCTTCAGAGCTGGTTCCGCGCGGGGAAAAGCACCTTCTGCTCCCGCTGCCATACTTTGTGCCATAAATCACCTCTAATCGTACAGAGCGGGACCCCGACGATCGGTTACACCGCTATTCGGCGCAGCGCATGTCCTGCAATTGGTAACCTTTTTGCCTGTTGGCGCTCTGTACGATCAGATACCGCGTAACAAGTGGAAATGAATACGACCCTTCGGGGGCTGACCTCGACTGCTACCTCGCCGCTTTCTGACGATGAGATTGTCGTCCGCGTGCGAGCCGGCGAAATAGCGCTTTTCGAGGTTCTCATGCGACGCTATAACCAACGTTTGTTCCGGATCACGCGAAGCATTCTCTGCGATACAGATGAGGCCGAAGATGTAATACAGGATGCGTATGTCCGGGCTTATACATCACTGCATCAATTTGAGGGCAGAGCACAGTTTTCAACCTGGCTGGTGAGAATCGCTGTGCATGAGGCATCCAGCCGCTTGAAAAAACGGAAGCGTTTTGAGACGCTCCCTTCCGATTTGCACGAAGAGATAAACAGCATCGAATCCATGAGATCCTCAACTCCAGATCCAGAGGAGCAATTTTCCAGGAAAGAAGCCGCTTCGCTTCTGGAGCAAGCTGTGGATGCGTTGCCGGATATGTATCGATGTGTATTTGTGTGCCGGGAAGTCGAAAACATGAGCACTAGCGAAACGGCCAACTGCCTGGATTTAACCGATGAAACGGTGAAGATTCGGTTGTACCGCGCCCGCCAAATGCTCCAGAGCGATCTTTACGCACGCGTGGGCGCCACTAGTTCGCAGGCGTTTCAGTTCCTGGGAGCCAGGTGTGACCGGCTGGTGCGTGCCGTCTTCGAAGCACTTGCGGAGTTGAGATCGACAGGACAGTGATCCGGAGACAGCAATAATGGATCCGCCGATTCAGCCCGAACGAAATCCGCTTCAGGTGCGTCTAAGTCGCCATGATTGCGGAACCAATCTGCCGAACCATTGTCCCGTTCTTTTTAGCCGCGGCCTACGCACTCGCCCAGCCGGCGATCCCAGAGACGCCCGCCGGACATACGCTGCAGGCTTGGCTGGATGCTTTTAATAGCGGCGACGCGGCAAAGATTGAGGCATACGTAAAGACCATCGATTCGTCGCAGTCCGTAGATGGCATGATCTCGTTTCGGCGGCAGACGGGCGGATTTGATCTGTTGTCTATCGAAAGCAGCGAGCCGCTACATATCCGTTTCCGTGTGAAAGAGAAAGCCGGGCCCACGACCGCGCTCGGCAGCTTACTTGTCAAGGACGGAAATCCTCCCAGCGTGCAAACCTTCGGTCTGCGAGCGCTCCCTCCAGGAGTAGTACCCGTGAATATCACTCTGGATGCCGCCCTGCGGAAACGCGTCATTGAGGGGGTCAACGCCGATGTGAACGAGTACTATGTCGACTCGGGCTTAGCAATGCAGATGGCCCATGCTCCCAAGAACCCGCGCAAAACGGGCACGGTATCAAGCGTGCCCCGCAAAGGGTAGCGGGTTCCTTTCCCTGTCTCGAGGTACGCATCCGTACCCTTTGCGCTACTGAAGCGCACCAGAAAGCGGGCGAGTATGACCGCATCACCGACGGGGACGCGTTTGCCGAGCAGTTGACGAAAGATCTCCGTGCCGTAAGCCATGATAGGCATCTTAGGGTTGAATTCAGCCCCTTCAAGATGCCGGAGCAGCAGAAGCCGAGCCCTGACGAAATCGCGCAAATGCGCCAGCACATGAAACACGACAATTGCGCCTTTGAAAAGGCCGAGATTCTGTTCGGCAACATCGGGTATATAAAATTTGACGCGTTCATGGATCCGGGCGTCTGCGCTCCGACTGTGGCGGCAGCGATGAGCTTTGTGGCAAACGCCGACGCATTGATTTTCGATCTGCGTGACAACGGCGGCGGCGATCCAGCGATGGTGGCGTTCGTTGCCAGCTATTTATTCGAAGGGCGCACGCATCTGAATGACCTGTATAACCGCAAAGAGAACTCAACGGAACAGTTTTGGACGCTGGCTTACGTGCCGGGCGAGCGAATGCCTAAGCAGCCGGTTTATGTGCTGACCTCCAAGCGGACCTTTTCAGGCGCCGAGGAGTTCGCCTACGATCTGCAGACTCAGAAGCGCGCCACGCTTGTGGGAGAAACCACGGGAGGCGGTGCGCACCCCGTCGCCGGACATGCCGTGGCTGACTACTTCATGATCGGTGTGCCCTTTGCCAAAGCAGTGAACCCGGTGACGAAAACAAACTGGGAAGGGACGGGCGTGGAGCCCGACGTAAAGGTCTCAGCAGCGGACGCGCTCACGACCGCTGAAAAGCTCGCGGCGGAGAAGATTCAGACGCGCGCACCCACGCAAGCGCCCAAATGAGCTCCCGATGCCGCGACAATGCGTGTGGAGCGCCGGCGCTCGCGACTCTGTGTGTGCGCAATCACGACGGTGAATGCAAGTGAAATCGGCGTCTGGTCAGGGGTTGGCAAAAAGCCGGTGAGTACTCGGAGGAGGATACTCACCGGCCGGCGCAACCCGGTGCTCACGCGAGCAGCAATGCGCCAAATTGATAGCGCAAGATAACGCTTCTCCTCGAAGCCGAATCCTTCCAGGACAGGCGCTCCCCTACACTACAAACTCGCGAGAGGAGGAATTGGTTTTGCTGAGTCTTTCCTACTATACTGCTCAGAAGAATCTGAGTCCATCCGTTTTTCCCAATGGACTTGCTCCGGTTTACCGACCACGATCCAGTACCCTAGTACTCCTACCAGAAGAATTGCGCAAGCGATCGTGAACGCGACAAAGAAGGAATGCGTCCAGGTCAAAACCGAGCCGGTGAGCCAGGCCCCGACTACGCCCGCAAAGTTTCCCAAACAGTTTTGAAAGGCGGTCCATTTACCGGCTCCCGCGGGCCCTGCAAGGTACTGGCTGAGCGCCCAATGATTGGATGACCACGCGCCGAGCGCAGCGGCGGCGAGGATCAACAGTAAGTTGGAAGTCAGTAAACGTTCTGTGAATACTGCGGCCATGGTAAGGGCACAGCAGGCCGTTAAACCAGCACACAAAAACGATTGACGGGCTCGTCCTGGGTCGTATCCCTGCCGTATCAGAAAGTCGGCCAGTAAGCCGAACAACATAGATGAAGCGGCGATTGCCCAGAATGGGAGCGAAGCCATGACGGCGAGTTCCTGCTTATGGTAGTGGCGCTCGCGTTCAAAGTAGTAAGGCAGCCAGGTAAGAAAGAAGTACCAGGTGTAGTTACCGCAAAACAGCCCGATGACAGTGCCCCAAACGGGCCGCTTAGTGACCAGCTCGGAGTAACTGGGCGCCCATGCCGAGGCTTTCTGAATACGCCGGGACGGTAGCTTTGCCGCGGTGATGCACCACGGCAAAAGCCAGAGAAGGCTGGCGGCTCCGATGGCGACAAACATGCCGCGCCAACCGAAAAAGCGCATCATTTCGACTCCGGCCATGACACCGATTGCGGGTCCGAGTTTCGATCCGGCATCGATTGCGGCATTTGCGGTGCCCCGCAGTTGCTCTGGAAACGAAGTGGCGATGATCTTCGAATAGGAAGGGTACGCGATTGACTCACCGGCCCCGAGCAGCAGCCGCAACATGAACATTACGGAGAGCGAGCTGACGAGCCCGACCAAGCCGGTGGCGGCGGACCAGAGGAGGAACCCGGCAGCGTACACCCAGTTGACATTCCAACGGTCGATGAGCTTGCCAGCCACGAGCTGAAACAGCGCGTAGGTCCAAAAGAAGCCGGTTGAAAGGATGCCGATTTTTTCCGGATTGAGGCGCAGGTCGCGCTCAATGGCGCTGGCGGCGACGCCGAGATTGCCGCGGTCGGCGTAGTTGATAGCGACGGAGATGACAAGGAGCACGAGGGCGACCCACTGGAGCGTACTCGGTCTGGAGGGGGTCTCAACCGTGGTCATGCGACGCTCCGCCAACTGTAGCAGAGTTGCGAGATTGCGGAGAAGGTGGGCGGCGGCCGCAGGGAGAGGGGGCGGGCTCAATGTACGATACGGAGGGGCGAATCACGCAGGCGACCGGGGCGGGAAGTGCGGCGTACAAATACGATGGCAGTGGACGGCGTGTCGTGAAGAGCGGCAGCGGCGTGTCAACCGTGTACGTGTACGATGCAGCGGGCCAGCTTGCGGCCGAATACAGCAGTGCGGCGGCAGGTACGGTACTGTGCACGACTTGCTACCTAAGCACGGACTATCTCGGGAGCACGCGGCTGGTTACGGATGCGAGCGGAAACGTGATCTCGCGGCACGCGTTTCTGCCTTTCGGTCAGGAGATTGCCGGGAACCAATATGGCCGCGATAACAGTTGGGGCGCTTTCAACGACGGGGTCAACCAGAGGTTTACGGGGAAGGAGAGCGATCAGGAATCCGGCTTCGATTACTTTGGAGCTAGATATTACGGCCCGGCGTTGGGAAGGTTCACCAGCCCGGATGAGTTCACGGGCGGACCTGTCGATGTAAATTCGCCAGGCGAAGTCGAATCTCCGGGGCCGCTGCCATACGCAGATATCCGAAACCCTCAGAGTTTAAATAAGTACGCTTACGCTCTGAACAATCCGCTGAAATACGTCGATCCTGATGGACATGATCCCGTTATGGACGAAGTTGAGGAGGAGTTACCCGCTGTCGCTGAGGCATGTGGCGCCGGGGCCGGGGCATGCGCCGAGGGGTCGGCGATGTAATCGAGGATCTCGGCACAACCGCTGTCGATAACGTCAAAGACTTTGCAAATGGCCTGAAAATCGTCGGGGCCGCTCTAATCACATACATAACAGAGCAAAACCCAACCGCTAAGCCGAATCAGCCGCAGCAACAGCCAGCAACGGCTCCGCAGCCCCAAAACGCTGAGCACACCCAGGGGGCTAGACCAGGTCGCAGTGCGCGAAAGGACAAACATGAGAAGACTCGGTCCGGCGATAAGCAACCCCCAAATTACGTGCCGGATAGACAATATATGCAGCCCAAACCCAAGAAGTCAAACCAGCCTGCACCGCGCAAAGTTCACAAGAACAAATACAAGAAGGAGGACACAGGAACGGGTGGCTCTTCCTAAAAGAATTTTCGACGCAAAAGGGCGTGTGAAGAATGACGCTCAGAGTTTTTCAGAAGCAGTGAAGCACGCAAGAGCTGGGGACCCCATGGCCAAGTCACTAGTTGGCTATTGTTATTTGACTGGCACGGGGACTAAAAAGAATGGCGAGGAAGGTCGCCGTTGGCTTCTTGCGGCGGCACGCCAAGGTGAAGTCGAGGCGATGTGCAACTTGGGACTCTTGTACGAAATAGGTGATGGCGTGGGTCAAAACCATAGGCTGGCTCTAAAGTGGTACGAGAGAGCAGCGCAATTAGGTGTAGCTATGGCTCAGATGAATCTTGGACTTATCCACCTCGACGCAAACAATCGGAGGAGGGACGAAGGGCTTGGTGTCTATTGGCTGAAGCGGGCCGCGAGAAAAGGGTACGCCAGAGCGATTTACAATCTAGGCGAAGCATATCTGCATGGCGCTGGAGTAAGGAAAAGTGCCAAAATTGCAGAACGGTATTTCACTAAGGCCGCCGATATGGGCGATCCGGTGGCAAAGAAACGCCTACACAGTCTTGCTCACAATTACGCTAGGGGGTGTGTCAAGGATTTTGTGTAAACCGCTCTGACTTTTCGTCAATAACTGTCCGGCCGTTGGGCCGAAAAACCGTCCGCCTTGCCTCGTGATCCCGCCGGAGCCGCCCGTCGCGTAATCTGGAATGCCGGAACGGCGCGCAGCGGG
>JAFARV010000796.1 GCA_019245255.1 Acidobacteriaceae bacterium
GATTTCCGCCATAACTGCATCGCGGGACTTGACCGACGGATACGCGTTCCGTATCGATGCGGCGAAGGCATCACTCATCGACGTGGCGAACTGGCTTATGCTATGGCGCCGCTGCTGCCCCTTCTACGAGTTTCAGATCGATTTCCATGCCGCGGACGCGAGCGTCGGGCTCTCCGTGAAAGGACGGCCGGGTGTGAAGGAATACATTCCCGTCGACGTGCCGCAATTGATCGCTAAGCTGCCGAAATGAGCACCTCATTATCCCTTTGGATAATGCTGCCGCTCAGAATCGCAGATCTGCGGAGGCTGCGAAAGCGGCAATAGCGGAAGAGATCAATCCCAGCAACCAGTTCCAGATTCCTCGTTCGCAGCGTGCAACCAGGTTCACCGTCATGGCGAGACGGATTGCAAACGACTTACCAGACAAACCAAAGCCCGGCGCTCAACGACTCGCTTCCGATAAGCCGGAGACAATGGAAAAACTGGGGCGGCGTTCGCATCCGGACCGCGGAGTCCCGATTCCGGACGGGCGAAGACCCTTTCCTACTAGGAATCAGGCACTTACGCGCGGTTACCTGGGTGCGAGCATCATGGTATGCTCCGTTTCATTTTCCGGACGTGGCGGCGCACTCCCACCTTTACCATTGCGGCTCTGGTTTGTCTCGCATTGGGTATTGGCGCGACCACGGCAATCTTCAGCATTGTCAACGGCGTGATCCTGCGTCCGCTGCCGTACCCGAATCCCGACCGTCTGGTTCGCATCTACACCGAGTTCCCAACATTCCCGAATGGCGGTCTGCATAAGTTCTGGGTATCTGAGCCGGAGGTTTTCGACCTGAAGAGGGCGGCTCATAGCTTTGAAGAGATCGGAGCCTGGGGCACAGTGGGCGCGAATCTTTCCGGTTCCGTCCGGCCGATACGGGTGAACGCAACCTTTATCAGTGCCGACCTCGCGCGTTTATTGGAAGTGAAACCGATGATGGGTCATCTTCCAACCGCAGAAGACGATGTGCCTGGCGCGCCTCCGGTGGAGGACCTTTCTCTCGGTGTAAGGCAGAGAGATTTCGCCGGCGATCCGCATGTGGTGGGCCGGCACACGTACCTGAACAATACAAGCGCCACTGTAATCGGCGTCATGCCGAAGGGCTTCTTATTTCCGCCGGACGCAATCGATCAGACCGACATCTGGAGCGCCCTGCAACTTGACCCGAAAAGTACGAACCGTGGCGGCCACAACTATAACGTGATCGGGCGTCTACGGCCGGGCGTCACGCTCCAGCAGGCGCGGAGTGAAATGGCAAGGCTAGTCGCGGGGTGGAGCGCATACGCCTCACCCAACTATCATTCTTTCGACACGAAGAGTCATCCCGTGTCCATGTACTCGTATCACGCCGAAGTTACAGGAGCCGTGCGGAAACCAATGCTGATGCTGCTCGGGGCCGTTGTCTTCGTCTTATTAATAGCTTGCATGAATGTCGCAAATCTGCTGCTTGCCCGCAGCGAGGCGCGGCAGCGGGAAATTGCGGTGCGACAGGCTGTGGGTGCAAGTACGCGACAGTTGCTGAAGCAATTCATCACCGAGGGGGCCCTGTTGGCATTGCTAGGCGGAGCGCTCGGAACGGTGTTGGCTTCGTTTGCATTGCAGCTCGTCGAGCAAACCAATCCGGGCAGTCTGCCCCGAGCCAACGAGATTCGCATGGACGTTTCGGTGCTTGTTTTCACGCTCGTGGTTTCCTTAGCAACGGGGGTACTTTTCGGTCTAGCGCCTTTTCTTCATGTCTCCGCAATACGTGTTTTCGATGCTCTGAAGACCGCGAGCGGTCGCACGTCGTCGAGTCTGAAATCGAACCGCTTCCGCCGGGTGCTGGTGGTCACGCAAGTTGCGATGGCCTTCCTGTTGATCGCCGGCGCCGGTCTGATGATTCGCGGGTTCTGGAATCTTCAACAGGTCAATCCGGGATTCAATCCCCGAGGCATTGTCACGTTTACGCTGAATCTGCCGCAAGCGACCTACAAGGACAATACGGCGCGGGCGAAGTTCTGGACAGCTTTGCAGGATCGGCTCGCAACCATTCCGGGAGCACAGTCCGCAACCATGGCTCTGGGCTTGCCGCCAATACGCCGTGAGAACGACAACGACACCCAGATCGAAGGATATGTTCGTGTGCCGAATGGGCCGCTCGAAAACGTGCAGTACTATCAATGCGCCGGTGATCGCTTTTTCGAGACGCTCGGGGCGCGGCTAGTCGAGGGGCGATTCCTGGAACCGAGAGATGGCGATGTAAGGACACCGGGCGTGGTCGTCAACGCGTCCATGGCGCGAACGTTCTGGCCGCATGAATCGGCAATCGGCCACCGTGTGCGACCGTTCGGCGCCCCAGGTTGGATGTCGGTCGTGGGAGTGATCGCCGATATAAAAAACGCGGGGTTGGATAAACCGGCGGCCACCGAGCTATTCCTTCCTTACCGGCTGTATGCGATGTCGACTCCGGTCGTCCTTATTCGCACGACCGGGGATCCGTTCAACGTCCTCGCGGCTGCCCGCATGGTAGTGGCTTCGCTCGATCCGAGCCTTCCGATTGCCGAGGTACGAACGATGGATGAGGTCATGACGGCAGCAAACGCGCGTCCGAGATTCTTGACCATCATTTTGGGCTTGTTCTCGGGTCTTGCCCTTACTCTGGCAACTGTGGGCATCTACGGACTGATCTCGTACGCAGTGGAGCAGCGCACAGCCGAGTTCGGAATCAAGCTCGCTTTGGGCGCCGAACCGGTGCAGGTTTTACTGCAGATCGTTGCGAACGGATTCCTGCTTGCGATTGTCGGTATTGGTCTGGGTGTCGCTGGCGCGGCTGTTCTGACTCGATTTCTGCAAGGGCTGCTCTTCGAAGTTTCGCGCTTTGATCCTCTCTCCTTTGTTGGGACGGCGCTGGTGTTGTCGAGCGCGGCGGTTCTGGCGTCGTTCATGCCCGCCGTGCGCGCGATGCGCATTGACCCGGTACGAGCTCTCCGCTACGAATAGTCTCGGGCTCAAATTTTTTCCGCATATTTGTCTCGGACTGCCGAAAAGACATATGGCGATGGAAATCGCTCACGCGGAGAATGCTGATTAAGGTTAGCCTGTACAATCTGTGGCGCGACGAGGATGGCCAGGATTTCGTCGAATACAGCCTGCTTTTGGCGTTCCTTGCCTTGGTGACAATCTCTCTATTGAACGGGAGTGCAACCAGTATCTCCGGCATCTGGCAAGGGATCAGCAATGCCTTCGCTGGGGCGTCAGCGTCTTCAGGTTCGTAGGCCGCGGTCTAAGACCCTACTGGCGCCATCACTTGGTTGGCCACAACGCGACATCGCGCGTGGATTGCCAGGCAACTTGTTGCCAGTTTGCCGATCAGCTATGGCTTGAGCGGAATTTTACGCTCGCCCCAGGTCGGGGGTGGAGGCTCGGTTGAAAGCCGGGTCACAGGATGTTCCGTGAGTTCTTTCATCGCGTCCGCCACGGCTCGCTCCAGTTGCGGATCGTGTCCGGCATTCACGTCCTTCGGCCAGTTTTCAATCTCGACGTCCGGCGAAACACCAACATTCTCCACATCCCATTGCCCTTCCCGATTGAAGAAGCCTCCGCGCGGCGCGATCATGATTCCGCCATCGACGAAGGGCGGAGTATCGGCTGTATGCACCAGGCCGCCCCACGTTCTGGTTCCAACTAATTCGCCCAGATGGCGGTGGTGGAACATCCAGGGCATCAAGTCTCCGCCAGAGCCCGACATTTCATTGATGATCATGACCTTGGGCCCCCAGATACCTGCCGACGGGCTGGTGAATGGATAGCGATCGCCCGCCGTGTTATTGAAGTATCCGTCAAAGTCACGCTGTAAGATATCGACAATGTAGTCCGCCGCCGACCCGCCGCTGTTAAACCGCTCGTCAATAACTGCGCCCTGTTTGTCCTGCTGCGCGAAGTAATATCGATTAAAGCTTGCGTAACCCGGTTGAGCCGTATTCGGGAGGTACACATACGCCAGTTTCCCGCCTGAGAGCTTCTCCACCTTACGCCGGTTCTCTTCCACCCACGCCCGCGTGCGAAGCTGCTGCTCATTCGGAACGGGAACCACCGTAACCTGGCGCGCTCCTTCCAGAACCGGTTTGCTGTTTACTGCAATGACTGTCTGACGGTTTGCCGTTCCGTCCAGCAGGCGACAAATGTTGTCCGGAGCCTTCAACTCTACGCCGTTAATCGCCACCACGTAATCACCCACGGCGACGTCGATTCCCGGTCCGGCTAACGGCGCCTTCAACTCAGGGTTCCAATTCTCCGTGTCATAGATACGCGCGATCTTGTAACGGCTATTCTCGATGACAAAATCCGCTCCCAGCAATCCGGCAGGCGAGGTCGGCACAGTAGGGATATCGCCACCGCGCACAAAAGAGTGGCCAATCGCGATTTCTGCTCCCATGATGTCGAGCAGGTAGTTCAAATCGGCGCGATGGTTCACATAAGGAAGCATTTGTCCGTAGATCTCCTTCATCGCAGGCCAATCTGTGCCATGCATGTTTTTCACATACAGGTAATCGCGCTGGTTGCGCCAACCCTCGTTGAAGATCTGCCGGAATTCCTGTTTTGGATCCAGGTACATCTTCAGTGCGAAATTCAGGCGCTCCTGCGCCGGCTGGGGCGGAGTCTTATCCGCGTCCACAAGGAACAGCAGCGGCGTGAATTCCGCGGCAGGTCCCGCCGCCGGGCGCTCACTAGGTTGCGGCTCGCTGTTGAAGGCTTCATACACCAGTTTGTGGCCGTCCGCACTTACTGCGTAAGTCAATGCGTTCGGCACGAAGACTCCCTCTTTGCGTTCACTCAGGCGGTACCTGTGCAAAATGTTTCCGCGCGGCGGTACGGCCGGATCGGGTGCCGGAGGACGTCCAGCAGGTGTTTCCATGTAGTACACGGTTCCAGCAGAGCCTGCCAGCAAGCGCGAATACTGTCTTTCCGCAATGCCCGGAACGGCGATAATGCGATGCTCCAGACCGTCAAAATCGATTTGTACCGCCACCGGCGCGTGCGTCACCCGATCGGGAGTGCCTTCTCGGTGCTGCGCTCCAGCCGCGTTAGCTTCTTCCTGTGTTGCTTCTCCCCCGATCGGCGACGGTTGCGGCGTGCTAGTCAGGCCCTTATCTTCATCGCTCTCCGGCAGTAACGGACTCGGCTCACTTTTTTTGAGAACCGCCAGATAGAGCGCGAACTCCTCGTCATGGTCGTATGAAGTCATATCCAGCCACTGAGACTTCAGACCCAAATCTGTCGAAGCCAAAAACCACAGATACTTCCCGCCGGCATCCCACGCCGGCGACACCGCATCGGATAAGCCGTCGGTCACCTGCTTGCACTCGCCGGTCTCAACGTTCGCAATGAAGATTGCGTGATACAGCGACCGCAGCCTGCTCGAGTACGCCACCCACTTTGAGTCCGGGCTCCAGACCGGGTTCAGCGTTCGTTGTGGAACCATCCACGGATCGTTGCCGATGATCTTCACTTTCCCCGACTCGACGTCAATTACCCACACCTTCAGATCGGTATCTGTGTAGACCAGCTTCTTCGAATCGGGCGACCATGCAGGCATGTAATAGTGCTTGGGATTCTGCAGTTTGATTTCACGAGGTGGCGTCAGCCCGTCCGGCGTCGCGATCATCATACTGTACTCGCCCGATTTGTCGCTGAAATAAGAAATGTGTTTGCCGTCCGGCGACCAGGCGGGGTCTCGTTCGGCGGAGCCGCCCGAGTTTGTCAGATTACGGACATCGCCCTTCTCTGCGGGGATCGTGAAGATCTCGCCGCGCGCTTCTACCAGCACACGCTTTCCGGTCGGTGACAGGGAGATGTTTGTCAAACGCCGCGTCACGTCTTCCCAGCGCGGCATCATCCACGGGAAATCGCCCTCCGCCGTAATCGGTACGATGTGCTCCTTACCGTTCTCCGGATCGAGTTCATGGACGTGTCCGGCCTGCTCGAACACCACGGCGCCGTCGCCGGCATCGAGCGTCTTCACGTCAAACCCGGTGAACTTCGTTACCTGCCACAGCTTCTTACTGCGCGTATGGAATGCCCAAATGTTCGCAACACCGTCGCGATCGGAGATGAAATAGACTGTGTCACCGACCCAGGCCGGGTCCATATCTTTCGAGCCGTTCCAGGGCGGCGTGACAACGTCAAATGTTTTCAGATCGACAATCCAGATGGGCCGGTTCTGCCCGCCGCGATAATTGCGCCGCTCCTCATCCCACGAATTGTTCATTCGATACGCGATGTGACTTCCATCCGGCGAAATCTTTCCTTGATATCCACGCGGCAATGCGAGCGGCTCTTCCACGCCGCCCTGCGCGGGAACCGACCAGAATCTTGGGGCGGCGGTCGGCGCCACGGTTGCGCGCGTCGATGAAAAGAGGATCGACTTCCCATCGGGTGTCCATCCCTGCACCACATCCGGTGCCGGATGCCATGTCAATCGCTTCGGCTCTCCACCCGCGGCCGGTACGACATACACGTCGGTATTCCCGCCGTACTCTCCGCTAAACGCAATCCAGTTTCCGTCAGGCGAGAAGTGTGGATTACCGGTCTGTCCCTGAAAGCTCGTCAGGCGCCGCGCCGCTCCGCCTTTCCGGTCCACAACCCAAATGTTATTGGCGTATGCAAATGCGATCTGAGTGCGACTTACAGTCGGAGTCCGTAACATCCGTGTGCCGGAATCGGGGGAAACAAAACCGAATGTGGGTGCGGCGAAAACTGCTGCGAATGCGAAAGCGGCGAGCGAGGTGCGCATATTGCCGCTAGTCTAACGCTTTGTGGCCTTCTGAAACTCGCATCGAAGCCGGGGAGAAGTATAGCGGTCACAAAGAGTAGGCCCAAACGCCGGTGGATGTTACTCCGGAATCATCCCGATCGTGGTCAGCCATGTCTCGACTAACCGAGGCCATCGGGTTATCGGAAACTTCGTCGGACGCAGCCCAAAGGCGTGCTTGCCCTCGGCGTACAAATGCATTTCCACCGGAACTCCGGCGTTCTTCAATGCAATGTAGTAAACCAGCGAGTTGTTAATACTATCAACGGGATCATTCTCAGCCTGCAGCAAAAACGTAGGAGGCGTCTTGCGAGTGACAGGAACGTCCGGATTCAACTCTAATTTCTTGTAAGAGGAAAGCCAGAGGTGCCCGGGATAAAGGGCAACCGCAAAATCCGGGCGGCAGCTCTCCCCATCCGCTGCATCTACAGCCGGATACGAACGTTTCTCAAAATGCGTGCTGATATCTGTTACCAGGTGCCCGCCTGCCGAGAATCCAAGCACGCCGATTTTGTGTGGATCGACATGGTACTCGGCGGCGTGCAAGCGGAGCAGCCCCATGGTCCTCTGCGCATCTTCGAGCGCTAGCGGGGCTTTCGGATTCACCTGACAATCGCATTTTTCTTCCCAATGCGGGCCCGTGTTCGGCACTCGATATTTCAGGAGCACACAGGTAATCCCCTTGGACGTGAGCCAGTCACAGACCTCCGTGCCTTCCAGACCGATGGCTAGCACCTGATAGCCGCCGCCAGGAAATACGACTATCGCGACGCCCGTATTCTTTACCTTTGGCGAATAGACCGTCATCGTGGGCCGTGAAACGTTGCCGACCTCTCCCGGTTTCGTCGTTTCGGTGTTGGCTGGCGGACCAAACCGCGCGTCCGGTGGAGTGCCAGGCCATATCGTGGTTTGCGTATGCCCCGGGGATGGCTGCCAGCCAGGGTTGCTGGCAAACAGTGCGGTAAATGTGCACACGAGGCAGATGGTCAGGATCAGGGCTTTCATACGTTCCGGATGGTTTCCCAAGTACCTCATGTCAGCATAAGAGAACTTAAGCCTCGCTATAGGGTGTATACTTCGACACATTTGGAGTAAATTGTGCCAGGCATCACTATTACCGATGGTTCTTCCCTCAACATCACCTCTCAACCTATGACTCCGGCCCTTGCGCATTATCTCCGCGAAGGCTTGGTGTTCGCGCTAAAAGCAGATAGCTCGGTTTTCAAACAGGCGGCCGATAAAGCAATCGGCGATATAGATGCCGGCAGTTTTCCAGTTTCTCTCTCACCGGAACTGCCATCGCGCGGCTTCGCCGTTTCCTCCGCTACCCTTACCCTTCAGCCATCACTCGAAGCATCGATAGATGTTTTGACCGGCAATAAGGCCTCTGACTTACAGAGTTCGCTGGGTCCGAATTTTCCCGCGATTCCAGCGTTGGTATCTTTCGCCTTCAGCGCGGAACTGGATAGCGGCCCGTCCGGCACGGTGGGTGACTTCTCATTTGGACTCCTATCAGGTCGGGAGATCAAAATCTCAAATACTTGCCCGGTTCAAAAAACCGAGCTGCTCAAAGATGCCGTGCAGGAAGCGATGTCTGGACTAACTCTTCCGCATGACCTTGACGATGTGCGCGCTCTACCTGAACAGCACATTTGCACCGTTGAAGGTCACGCCAGCGTGAAATTCACGGCTTCTGTCAGATACTCGATTCTGAACAACACGCTTGCTACAGCGCCGTTCGAAGTCCTCTCCAATGCACTCAATGTAAAGGTGACTTCCGGAGCCAAGCTGCAAGTTACCGTGACGCACAGCAATACTCATCAGATGACGATTGCCTCTTTGGGCAAAGGGGTGGTTCGCGTCAGTGTGAGTCTTGCGGAGGAGGCCGACGTGGAAGAGAGTTTTGACTTTTCAATCGGCGCTTCCGGGAATATCGGCGGCACTGACGCGCTCCAATTCCTGGTCGAGCAAGTGAGCGGTGCGCCGGACAAAGATCTCGCGCAGATCAGGAATTTTTTGAGTGGACAAGAACAGAGCGATCTAAATTCCCAAATCAAGTCTGTTATACAAGGCGCGACAAAAGGTGGCATCAGCGCCTCTCTGCATGATGCCTTCAAGCAGAGTCAAGAGGACAAGTCTCTTTTCATTTATGAAGTTGACCTTAACGCTCTCGACAGTATCAGCAGTCCGGCGGTCGAATCAGCGCTGAAAGGAGATTTCACGCAAATGACTGCGCTTGGTTCCGGGTTAGCAGGCATTAAGGAGATCAAATCGGTTTCGACGCTGACGCTGACAAAATCTCATACGCTTACGCTTCACCTGCTGGGTCTGCTTAACTTCAGCGACGTGAGCACATTCATGAAGAAGGCAAAAGTGGCGCGTGTAGGGGACACGGACGATGTTGTCTTGGCTGCAACAGACATCAAGGTTGTACAGAACACAGTCAACCCAGATCATTTGCGAGAGGTATTAACCAAGAGTGCAATGGTCACGATCGCGGCGGACAGTTCTCCCCAGAACCCGGACTTCGCATTCCAAATGATTTTCTTCATGAAGAAAGCCGGCATCAAGAACTCTGATCTCCACCAAATTGCCAACTCGCTTGCTTTCGTGTCTTCGCCCGACGCAACAACAGCGAGCGCTTTGCTCAGGGGTACGAGTTCGCGTCCCGACGTGCTGGTTTATCTTGCTCTGAAGCTGGATAAGAACTTAAGCACTGCGATGTTCAAAACGCCCGATCAATCCGCATTTCTCAGCAGCGATGACTTTGTGAGGGCCGGACAAAAAGCTATGGCAGCGATCCTGGCCGATGATCCCGATAGCAGCAACCGGATGCGTTTGTTTTCCATCGATCTCGCTTCCTGGAAACAGCTCCGGGAACTGGGCGCTGCAGAAAAAGTTCAGGCCGCGCTGACGGCGAGAGGCATCACGAACCCAGCGTCTTGGACAGACTTTGTGAGCATTGATTGGTGGGCGCAGGCCATGGGAAAGATGGCCTCGGCACTCCAACAAGGCAAGTCGTTGGGGGACGCTCAAAAAGCGGTTCTGAAGGACAGCCAAGCGGGGTTTGATGTTCCCTGGGCATTGCTCGCAACCAGCAGTCTGCTCAAAAACAGCAGTGCCTTGAAAGCGGCTCTGCCGGTTACCACAAAGTTTGCTGTTTCAGGTGTTCAGAAAGTAGCAGCCGCGTCGTAGCGCTTCTCGATACCTATGGGAACATTGAGCAGCGACGATCCTGGTGCGACAAACTGCTGCAATTCTTCCCGGCTCAGAACTGAAACGTGGTATGGGGCTGCTGCCGGCGGTCGCCTCGAACATGCTGAGCATGGTCGGTGTAGGTCCGTTTTTGACCATCCCGCTGATTCTCGGCGCGATGGGCGGGCCACAAGGTCTTCTTGGATGGTTCTTCGGTGCGCTCATATCCGTCTGCGATGGCCTCGTTTGGTCGGAGCTAGGTGCCGCCATGCCCGACAGCGGCGGCTCGTACGATTATTTGCAGCAGGCATTTGGGCCGAAATCGCTCGGCAAACTGATGGGATTCCTGTTCCTGTGGCAGGTGATGCTGGCGGGACCGCTGACGGCCGCGTCTGGGGGTGTCGGCTTTGCCGATTACGCCCGCTACCTGTACCCGCGATTGACCACCCTTGAGCACACCGGCCTTGCCATGGCGGTCTGTATCGGAAGCACAATTCTGCTCTATCGTGATATTCGCGCAGTGGGGCGAATCTCCGTCGTGCTTTGGACCGGACTCATTCTGGCGATGGGCGTGATTGTGTGGTCCGGAGCAACACACTTCAGTGTCAGACGAGCCCTCGATTTTCCTCCAGGCGCATTCCATCTTTCTCCGCAATTCTTTCTGGGTCTCGGGGCCGGTACGCTAATCAGCACCTACGATTTCAGCGGCTATTTCAACGTTTGTCTCATAGGGGGCGAAGTTGAAAAACCTGCGTCCACGATCCCTCGCACCATCCTGCTGTCAATTACAGTTCTTGCCGTGCTCTATATCGCCATGAGCCTCTCCATTATTGGCGTGGTGCCGTGGCGCGAAGCAATCGGTTCGAGTTCAATCATCTCCGATTTCACTGCCCGCGTTTATGGGCCGGCCGCGGCTCGTCTCATGACAGGCCTGATCCTGTGGATTGCATTTGCGTCCGTGTTCTGTGTACTGTTGGGCTTTACACGGGTTCCTTATGCGGCAGCAGCGGAAGGACAGTTCTTCTCGTGCTTCGCTCGCGTGCACCCGACGCGCGTTTTCCCTTCTGTGTCGGTTGTCGTGATGGGCGTAATCGCGACGGTCGCCTGTCTGTTTCCGTTGGATGCGATCATCCGCATGCTTATCGTCACTCAGATCGTCACACAGTTTGCCGCGCAATGCATTGCAGTCATCGTGATCCGCCGCAGCCGTCCGGATATCAAAAGACCGTTTCAAATGCCGTTCTATCCCTTACCGGCCCTACTCGCCTTGGCCGGCTGGATGTTCGTTCTGAGTTGCAGTGGCGCAGCCTATATCGTCACTGGTCTGACAATTACGCTTGCCGGCGTGTTGGCGTACCTTTGGCGTGCGACTCGCGTTCGTGAGTGGCCGTTCGAAGCCGTCTAGGGAAATTCCTGTCTGGAAGGCCGCCTATTGGCCTATTGTGGCGCGAGACTCCGAGTTCTAGTACTCCCAACGGGAGAACTTTGCCCGAAAACCGGCACGAACTTAACGATCGCGAGTTTTCTTGTTTAGCCAACGGTATAGGAAAAAAGCGCCTTCGCGCGCACAAATCGCCGCCAGCGCGATGGCTGCGTGCTTCTGCCTCGCCGCCGCCATCGGTCCAGTACGGGCGGCTGATTTGGCAGTGCTTACGACTGCGGCAAAGGTGCGCTCACTGAATTATGAGGAAGCCAATCGTCACCATCCTATCCGCCTTCGTGGTGTGGTTACTTACTTTGAACCAGTCAGTCCGTCGTTTTTCATCCAGGACAACTCCGGCGGAATCTGGATTCAGTGGGGTCCCAACCTTCCAACGCCCATCGTCGGCCAGGTCATCGATTTAACGGGCCTCAGTACACAGCTCGACTTCGCGCCCGACATCGCGAATGCCCGCTGGACCGTCGTGGGCCACGCTCCACCGCCCATTGCCAAAAAAGTTTCATTCGCAGAAATGGCGAGCACCCGTGAGGACGCGCGTTGGGTGGAAATTGAAGGGATAGTTCGCAGCGCAGCTTATCGCGTTGACTCCAACCGCCGCCTGCTCGTGGTTCGCGTCTCGGTCGGCGATGGCATGGTTGAAGTTCAGATACCGTGGGATGGCTCTACACCGCCTTCTTACTTGCTGGATGCTTCCGTCCGCGTTAGGGGCGTTTGCGGCGCCATCTTTTCCGCTAAGCGTCAGCTTATCGGCGTCGCGCTGTTTGTTCCGTCGCTCCAGAATTTCACGATTCTTCAACCACCGCTGGCGGATCCGTTTTCCTCGGCTGCCATGTCGGTCGACAATCTCCAACGCTTCGGATTTCAAAGGAACGTGGGGCATCGGGTGAAGGTAATGGGCACAGTTACTGCCTATCTGCGGGGTCGCGGCGCTTACATAGCCGACGCCACAGGTTCACTCTATATCGAGGCCCTTGGTGCGATGCCCCTGGTCCCTGGCGATCGCATTGAAGCGCTTGGTTATCCCGGCTTCTTTGAATCCCACGTTCGGCTTGAAGACGGACTTATCCGCCACCTTAACAAAGGGCCCGCGCCAGCACCTGTTCCTATCACCTCGGAACAGGCCATGAGTGGCGAATTTGACTCCTCGCTTGTCAGCATGCGGGGCCGCATCATGAGCAGCTCACGGTTACCCCATGAACAGCAGCTGGTGCTTGAGGCCGAGGGGCACATCTTTTCGGCCACTTCAGAAAGTTCCCTCACCGATTCCGCTCCCGAAGGCAGTGTTGTCAGAGTCACTGGCGTTTACGTTGCGCAACTCGATTCAGTTCAGCGGGTCACTTCGTTCAAACTACTGATCCGATCACCACTTGATGTCCAGATCCTGCAGCGGCCGTCTTGGTGGAGCTTGCGCCGCGCATTAACCCTTGTAGGAATCCTACTGGTCGGAACATTGCTTGCGCTGTCCTGGGTAGCCATTTTGCGCCGCCGTGTAGACGAGAAGACCGAAACGCTCCGCGCTACCCTCGAGTCGACTCAGGAAGGCATTCTGGTTGTCGACGCCACCTGCAAAATCGTCGCCTACAACAAGCGATTTCAGGATCTGTGGAACATCCCTGGCAATCTGTTGTCCTCCGTGTCCGATCACTATGCAATCAAGTACGTCCTCGATCAGGTGGATGACCCAGGCGAGTTTGTAAGCAAGATCGAACAGCTTTATCGATCGGATGAAATCGAGAGCAATGACGGAATCGTTCTAAAAGACGGACGCATCATTGAACGGCACTCCGAGCCGCTGCGCGTTCGTGGCAAGAGGTTCGGGCGCGTCTGGACCTTTCGTGATGTAACCGCCCGGCGCCGTGCTGAAATCGAACTGCGCAAAGCCAAAGAGGCAGCCGAAATTGCCAGTCGCTCCAAGAGCGAGTTTCTGGCCAACATGAGCCACGAGATTCGCACACCTATGAACGGCATCCTCGGGATGACCGAACTCGCGCTTGCCACCGACCTGACACGCGAACAACAGGAATGCCTGCATCTTGTAAAGAGCTCTGCGGACTCCCTTCTCAATGTCATCAACGACATCCTCGATTTCTCGAAAATAGAGGCCGGCAAATTCACCATCAGCCCCATTGAAACTGAGCTGCGACCCGCGCTCGAAGCTACGCTTCGGGCTGTCTCCGTCAGCGCCCATAAAAAGGGCATCGAGCTGCTTTGCAACATCGACGCAAACACACCCGATTGCGTCGTCGCCGACATTGATCGTGTTCGCCAAATACTTCTCAATCTGCTCAGTAATGCCGTTAAGTTCACTGAGCAGGGCGAGGTAGAGATGAGCGTCCAATGCCTGCGCCGTTCCGAGTCTGAGGCTGAACTCGAATTTTGCGTGCGCGATACCGGAATCGGCATTGCATCAGACAAGCATGCCGAGATTTTTGAAGCCTTTGTTCAGGCAGATAGCTCCACCAGCCGGCGTTTCGGCGGTACGGGCCTTGGGCTGGCGATATCCTCCCGGCTGCTTGAGCTCATGGGAAGTAAATTTCAGCTCCAGAGCGCGCCGGGAGCCGGCAGCCGGTTCAGTTTCGTTCTCACCTGTCCTGTCGGCACGACCCCTGTGACCTTTACGCCAACGAGCTTACCCATATCGATCGCCAATATGCGGGTGCTGATCGTTGACGACAACGAAGTAAACCGGCGTATCCTCCAGGGAATGACTGCGCCCTGGGGCTGCCAGAGCGATCTGGCCAGTTCCGGGACCCAGGCGCTCGATATGGTCTTTGACGCCACCGAGCACGGTGAAGCCTACTCGGCTATTGTGTTGGACGCCCACATGCCCGGGATTGATGGCTTTCGGGTCGCCGAAATTCTCCGGTCCGATCCGCGCGTCGCTGGTGTGCCCATTATGATGCTGAGTTCATCCGATCTCAGCACCGAGGCTAGTCATGCGCGCCGCTTGGGAATTGAAAATTACATTGTCAAACCGGTCGGCCAAGCCGAATTGCGGCAGGCGCTCGAAAGCGTGATCGGCAACACCGATCCTACGGGCGACGGAACCGTGTCCGGCAAGCTGGCAATTAGTGAATCGCCCTCCCCGGCCCTCCGGATTTTAGTGGTCGAGGACAACGCCACTAACCGTCTTCTGGCTTTGCGCTTACTTGAGAAACAAGGTCACACGGTCACGCTCGCTTCGAATGGGCTTGAGGCGATCCGGAACTACGACGAAGGTGCGTTTGACGCCATACTCATGGACATCCAGATGCCTGTGATGGACGGCTTTGAAGCAACGTCTGCGATTCGTGCGCGCGAAATAGGAAGCGGCAGACACACGCCTATCATCGCGCTTACAGCACACGCCATCGCCGGATACCGCGAGCTGTGCCTGCACGCTGGAATGGACGGCTACATCTCGAAACCGATTCGAATACAGGAACTCTATTCACTACTCGATTCATTTCGAGTCGGAGCTCCCATCTGCTAGCGTCCCGTTTCTAGAGACGCTTGCGATAGTGCACGCACCGATCCACCACCTCGAATCCCAGGGCTTCATGCGCGACTTGGGATGCCGGATTATCGAACCAGGTATCTGAAGCCATTTCGACGCAGCCCTGCTGTTTGGCCCATACCTCTGCGGCCGCTAATAACCGCGCGCCGACACCTCTTCGCCGGAACTCTGCCTCGACGTACCACCCTTCGAGATACCCCACTGGTTGCGAAGGATCGCACCTATCGGCATGCGATCGCAGTCCAACCTCAACAAATCCGACGAGCTTACCGCCCGATTGCTGCGCGACCAGAAAAATCGTGGGTAAGTTGGCACGTCCTCGTTCGCGTTTCGATTAACGCTCGACGTTCGATGCCACCTGCACCGCTGCCGGCGCGCTGTTCTGGCGTAGCATCTGAATCTCCTTGCTGAGTTGTCTTGAAACCCGGCCCAAGACCTTCTTCGAGTCTCCGAGCGTGTTAATGCTGGGCAGGATTTCGTACAGCCGTCCGCTGCCGCGCAGAGTCACGTCCGCAACCTTCGTGCCGTGCGCACCATCGATCAGTTCGAAGTGCGCGGTCGCGCCGCCGAAGCTGACGGGCGTCTGAATGGCCGCGAGAGTCGCAACGTTCAAGAGCGGCTGCGTCCGGCGGACTTCTGTGACCGTGGCGCGGATCTTGAGTGTGCACCCGCTGTGGTCCGCTTCTCGAAATTGCTTACTGAGCGCGGTGGCGAGAGCCGTCTTGAGGAGATCCGCCTGGCTTTCCGAGAGCGGCTTCTTCAGATTCGAAGCAGCGATTCCGATCGATTCCACTTCAATGTGTCCGAACTTAGACCAGTCGACCTGCGGGTTGGCGCAGACGATGTCCCGATACGGCCTGGATCGCGCTCCGGCGCTTACGATCGCCTTGATCGGACCGCCTTCGAGGATGTTCGTCCAAACCGTGTCTTGTGCCGCCTTAGCGACCTGCCATTCGCAGGCTGGGGGATTGGCGGCGGTGTTCGTGTTGTTGGCCGTCCGCGACCCGGCGTTCGCGATCATGGCGGTGAGCCCCAGAATAACGGATGCATTCATAACGGTGTTCATAGGTTCTCCTGTTGCCCGGCTCTGTCTTTCTGTGCCGGGCTGGTTCGAGCTTAGGGCCGGCAGGCGCAATCGACCGACGAGAAACGCCCGAACGTGGAAAACCGCTTCTGAGTGTGGATCGAGGGCCACATCACCCATTCGGCGGGACCGTCCGTGCGTGCATCAGCGTTCTTATGCCCGGCAAGGAAGCGATAGTCCGCGAAGTGCCGACGAGGAGCCAATAGAGCGAAGCGAGTACTAGAACTTGTAGATCTTCCCCTTGTAATGGAGTGTTATAGAATCCGTTCCCAGTATGCGCACCAACGAACCCGGCATTTTCAGCAAAACTCCATTCCTGGCGGCCTTATTGTTCGTCATGAGTCCGAGCGCGCGTGTGCAGGCGCAGGCGAACGATCAGGGGAAGCCTCCGATCTACACCTACATCTCGGAATGGAGCGTTCCGCGAGGGCAGTGGCCTGACATGCTGAAGGTGGACGAGCAGGACAGGCCTCTGATGGACAAATTAGTCGCGGACGGGACCCTGACGGG
>JAFARV010000842.1 GCA_019245255.1 Acidobacteriaceae bacterium
ACCACAAACTCCGGCATGCGCCCGTTGATGTAGCCGGCTAGCTCGATAAAGCGTGCCTCAATTCCGGCTTCCTTGCTCTTCCACGACAGGTAGAAGGGGTCGATCGGAATGCAATGGCCGCCGAGCCCGGGTCCCGGATAGAACGGCATAAAGCCAAACGGTTTTGTTCCCGCTGCATCGATCACTTCCCATACATCGATGTTCATGCGCTCGCACATGACCGCGAGTTCGTTTACCAGCCCGATATTGATCAGGCGGAACGTGTTCTCGAGCAGCTTCACCATCTCGGCAACGCGCGTCGAACTGACCGGCACAATGCGGTCGAGTGCCTGCCCGTAAAAAAGCTTGCCCACTTCGGTGCAGGCCGGTGTGATCCCACCGACTACCTTGGGGATGTTCTTCGTTTGATACTGCGGGTTGCCGGGGTCCACACGCTCAGGAGAGAAGCAGACGAAAAAGTCCTCGCCCACTGTGAGACCGGACTGGCTCAACCGCGGAAGAACCAGCTCGTCGGTGGTGCCCGGATACGTAGTCGATTCGAGCATCACCAGCAAGCCCGGATGCATATGTTCCGCAATGGCTTCCGTCGCCGCTACCACGTAGCTCATATCGGGGTCCTTGGTCTTCCGGAGCGGCGTGGGAACGCAGATGTCGATTGTATCGAGCGTCGTAATTACAGAGGTATCGGTGGTGGCGCGCAGCTTGCCGCTCTTGACCAGTGGCGCAAACACATCGTCCTTAACGTCTTTGACGTACGAATGTCCAGCGTTGAACTGGTCCACCTTCGATTGCTGGACGTCAATTCCGACCACTTCGAAGCCTGCGTGCGCGAACTCAACGGCCAGCGGCAGGCCCACGTAACCCAGCCCAAGCACGCCAACGCGTGCCGTTTTATTGCGAATACGCTCTTTCAGTTGTTCAGCAGCGCCGGTGTGCGCGCTCACCTGTTCGAGAGTCTCAGAGATTGACAAAGAAACTTCCTTCAGCTATGAATTCGGCGGGACCCGTTAGATATACGCCCGTATCCCACCTCAGAATAAGAGGGCCGGCAGGCGTTTTGATCTCAACCGGACTCTTTGCTTTCCCCCTGAGAATAGCAGCGATTCCGGCGCCAGTCGAGCCTGTCCCGGAGCTTCTGGTTTCCCCTGCGCCGCGTTCGTAAAAAACAGCCTGTACGGTATAAGGGTCAATAACTCGTACAAACGATACATTGGTTCGGTTCGGGAACCGGGGATGCCTCTCGGCTTCCGCGGCAATTGCGCGCCAGTCCGCGGGGATTTTATCGACAAAAATCGCACATTGCGGGTTACCTACGTTCAGCGTCGTGGCATCGAAATCCTGTCCCTGCAATAACATCGGCGCATGTAGCTCTATTTCGTTTGGCAGACCCATCTCCATCTCGAAGATGAATCGGCTGGCGTGCCGTTCGAGCAGTCGCAGCTCCTTCGGTCCTGCGCCCGTAGTAATTGTTACGAGGGGCGGCTCGGCCGCGTCCTGAATCAGCGCAAACGCCGCCGCACACCTCGTGCCGTTGCCTGAAATCTCGGGCTCGCTGCCATCCGAATTGAACAGCCGGGTACGTAAACCACCCTCCGCCCGCTCGGCGAGCATCCAACCGTCGGCCCCTACGCCGGTCGTCCGGGCGCAAATCCGCCGGGCCAGCGCTGGCAGTTCCGCGTCAGGAGCCTCGTGCTTCCAGGTAATCAGGAAGTCGTTTTCGGCGCCGTGCAGCTTGGCAAAGGGGATCTTGGTCATTTTTTCCGTTTAAAAATCTCGAGCGCTGGCGCTCCCGGAACAGTTATGTCGTGCAAGGGATCGTACGCGCCGCTGCTTTCGAGCCGCTTCGAAAGCGGACTGCCGGCTTGAGCCAACGCCCAGAGGCTCTGATGAACCAGATCCGGGCGGGTCGCATTCGCCATCCAGGCGGGACCGTTGCCCTCGTGCAAAACGTCGGCCAGCGGAATCCGAGCCCGGCAAAACACGCCCGTTACGTCCCCGAACGGAGCGAGGATGCCTTGACCCGGCTTGTACGTTCCAGCGAGGAAGGCCGCAGCTTCATCTGTCCAACCCCGGCGAGCAATCGAGTTCACCTCAGATTCCTTCCAGCAGATAACGCGTTCGATTGTTGGGTGGAAAAACCAGGGCACCAGGGAAACGACAGGGATGAGCAGCCCGAACCATCGGTGCCGCCGCGGCAAAATCAGCATGATCGCGCCCGCGGCGAAAGCGGCCAACGCAACAACAGCAACGCCGTAGCGCGTGTTGTAGTAGCTGAACGGCGGCAATGTCGGAATAAAGATAGGATTTCCCGAGGAGTGCATGCTCCAGACGTAAAAGGCCGGAGTGAGCAAGAGGAATGCCAGTATCGCGAATCGTTCGCGCGCCAGTGCACAGACTCCGCCCGCAACGCCGAGAAGAATCAGCGGCAAACCTGCGCACAGGCGTCCAGCCGCCGCATAGTATCGGATCGCGGCCGCCCAGTCGTGATAACCCGGATACGGCCTGCCGGCCTGTATGGCCTTGGCCGAGTACGGACCGTTATAGAAATCCAGCGCGTTCCCGGTCTCCCACCAGCAATGGGCGGCCCAATAGAGCGGCGCCGCGCTCGCACAGAACGCAATAAGCAAGAACACACGAAAGCGATGCCGGCGAGCGAAAAAGCCAAACCACGCTGCACTAAACGAGATGAGAAACCAGCCGTCATAACGAGTCATGCTCATCGCGAGCGAGGCGAAGATGCCGCAG
This sequence comes from Acidobacteriaceae bacterium, assembly GCA_019245255.1. Taxonomy (GTDB): domain Bacteria; phylum Acidobacteriota; class Terriglobia; order Bryobacterales; family Bryobacteraceae; genus Bog-105. The sequence goes on from JAFARV010000842.1 coordinate 2,746, forward strand.
ACGATCCACGCCGCCCGCTGCGTGGCTCTGAAGCGAACCATTGCGAGCAGAAGAACGAAGAGCCCCGCGAGGAATACAATTTCCGTCATTGGAACGGATGCCAGATACAGAACGTTCGGATTGAAGGCAAAACAGGCCGTCGACACCAGCGCCGCGCGCGTACTCGTGTATGCTTCTCGCGCAGTCAGATACAAGCAGCAGCCTGCGATGACGTAACAGATTGCGACTGGAATCGAACCCGCGAGGCCGTTCGACCACAGCCACATGCTTCCTACCAGTGGAAGCGCCAGCACATGCAGTAACGGCAGCCAGACCGTTCCAATCTGCTCGTACCCAGGGGTCCGCGAATCAACGATGCTGCGGCTTATATTCAGGTGGGCTTGCGCATCGCCGTAATAAAGGATGTAGCGGTGAGCGTAGCAATACCAGACTGCAAGAGCAGCCACGACACACAGCGAAACAATGATCGCAGCGAATTGCGCGACCGGGTTAGAAAGCCGTGAAGCGGCGGAACTCTTCAAAGCGGGCGTCGATCTCTTTGCGGGTGAGAGTGCGGAAGCGTTCAACTCCGAAGCGTTCGCAGCAGAAGCTGCCCATAACTGAGCCATAGATCACCGCTCGATGAAGTTCGTGTACGTCGAAGTGGCCGTTGCGGAGATCGAATCCTCGCTCGGCAAGGTAGCCTACGAAGCCGCCAGCAAAACAATCACCCGCCCCTGTCGGATCGAAGACGTCTTCCAGCAGATAGCCGGGAACCATAAACAAGCTCTCGCGGCGGAACAACATCGCGCCGTATTCGCCGCGTTTGATCACCAGAGTATTCGGGCCAAGCTCGAGAATCTGAGCGGCGGCTTTCCGCAGATTGTTCGTCCCGGCTAACATACGCGCTTCCGAATCGTTGATCAGCAGGAAATCCCATCCTTTTATCGTCTCGAGAAGCTCGTCGCGATAGTCGCGGATCCAGTAGTTCATCGTGTCGCCACCCGCAAATCGCACGTGCGGCATGCGCTCACGCACTTCCTTTTGCAGCGCCGGCTGAATGTTACCGAGGAACAAATAAGGATACGCGAGATACTTCTGCGGCACCTTCGGCTGAAAATCCGCAAATACGTTCAAGTCCGTCTGCAGCGTCGTGCGCTCATTCATGTCATGCGAGTAAACACCCGACCAGAAGAACGTCTTTCCGGGAACCTGCTCCAGCCCATCCAGGTCGACGCCTTTCTCCGCCAGTAACGCGCGGTCCTGCTGCTCAAAGTCGTCTCCCACTACTCCCACGATGCATGGCTTCGTGAAGTAACTCGCGCTGAGCGCAATGTAAGTGCAGGCTCCGCCGAGCGTGCGCTCTCGCTTCCCGTGTGGAGTTTCGATTGCATCGTAGGCAACCGACCCGATAACAACCAATGACATTCGTCTTCGATTGTAGCCGCGTGCGCTCGCCGCATAAGTCCGATAGAGATTTTTCCCAGGTCGCCGCTACAATTGGGTGTGAGTCCGAACCACTCAACGCTGATACCCGACGTGTACGGCGCGGTGCTTTGCCTGCTCGGAATCATTGCTCAAATCATTGCTGGTAGACGGCTTAGGCTTCCGATGAAGGCCAACATAAGCCTCGCCGCTGCAACAGCGTTTTGCTTTTTTGCCATAGCAGAGGGCGTAATTCCGGCGGTTTCTGCAGCGCTCCCGCAGATCCTGGTCGAGTATTGGATTCCCGCCATTCTGACGCTGTGGTTTCTCTTCTGCATCAGCGCGACTGCTCTCCTGCTGATGTTCCATCAGGCACCCGTTTTCAAGGCTGACCGCCGCCGTTTCCTGGGAGCTTCAACAACGGCCGCGTGTTCCGTACCTGCCGCGATCCTGGGTGCGGGAGTTATCAATCGTAAAGACTTCCTGATCAACGAGGTCGACATCCGTTTCCCGAACCTGCCCACAGATCTCCAAGGATTGCGCCTGTTGCAGATCAGTGATATTCACATGGGCCCGTTCTTTTCCCGCAACGATCTGGTGAGGGTGGTTGATGCCTGCAACGGTCTGCGCGCGGATCTGGCATTCATCACGGGCGATCTGATCACGACCGTGAAGGACCCGCTCGACGACTGCATTTTCGAACTCTCAAAACTGAAGTCGCCGACTGGTATTTGGGGATGCATGGGAAATCACGAGTTGTACGCGAAGGTGCAGCGCTACACGAAGGAGCGCGCCGCTGCGTTCGGTATGGATTTCCTCCGTTATGAAGGACGGACTCTGCGCTTCGGCAACAGTAAGTTGAACCTGGTCGGCGTCGATTTTGAGAATGACGGCACATACCTTCGAGCCGTTGATGGTCTCATTGATCCACAGGCGTTCAATTTATTGCTTGCGCACACGCCCGAAGTGTTCCCGACCGCAAACAAGAAGGGATTTCAACTTACGCTCTCCGGCCACACGCATGGTGGACAGATCAATCTTCAACTCGCCGGCGCGAACTTCAACATCGTCGATCTGGCAACGCCGTACACCAAAGGCCTGTATTGGCGAAACAATTCTGCTATTTATGTGAACTCCGGGCTGGGAACGATTGGGATCCCTATGCGCATCGGCGCGCCGCCCGAGATTACAGTTATTCGTTTGTGCAATTCCTGATTCTCAGCGATCTTCACGCAAACTGGCATGCACTCGAGGCAGTGCTCTCTGACGCCCAGGGACAGTATGAGCAAATCGTCTGTTGCGGGGACATCGTCGGGTATAATCCGAATCCCGTTGAGGTGCTCCGTTGGACACGCCAGCACTGCGGAACGGTGATTCGAGGCAATCACGATAAGGTTGTCGCGGGCATCGACGACTTGGGATGGTTTAACGAGGTCGCGCAAACATCCGCACGCTGGACTATGGAACAGCTTTCCGAAGAAGATGCCGAATATCTCCGCGCACTTCCACAGGGGCCGGCCTTCATCGATGGTTTTGAGATCTGGCACGGGTCCCCGGTTGACGAAGACGAGTACCTTACCATGCCGGAAGAAGCAGGACCGCGTTTCGCGGATCTGGAGGCGAACGTCGGTTTCTTCGGGCATACCCATCTGCAGGGAGGCTTCTTCGTCAAGGCCGGACGAGTTGGGACCATTCCGCAGGTTCCGCGGAAGTCGCGGGAGCACGTCATCGAGTTGCACCCCGATCTCACTTATATGTTTAACCCCGGATCGGTGGGGCAGCCGCGCGACAGAGATCCTCGAGCAGCGTATGCGATCTATGACTCAGAGTTAAGAACGGTAGCCCTGCGCCGCACCGACTACGCGGTCAAACAAACAGCCGAGGCGATCCGGCAAGCAGGTCTACCCGACGTGCTCGGGATGCGGCTCTTTGTCGGCTTCTGAAGCTGCAAACTCTCCCGCGGGCTGAATCTGCAGCAACGGCGAGCGCGCAGACTTGCCTTGAGCCATGGACTGTTCAAAGTACGTTTTGAGCTTCGATGCGGCAGCCTTGCCGACTGAAGTGACAATCTCCTGCTCCGATGCCTGGCGCACTCGT
>JAFARV010000844.1 GCA_019245255.1 Acidobacteriaceae bacterium
TATGCGGCGGGGCCGTGTTGTTCAACGGCCCGGTCCACCAACCTCGCGTCAGTCCACCAGCCCGTGTTTCATGGCGAAGCGCACCAATTCCCCGGTGCTGTGCAGGTTGAGCTTCTCCATAATTTTTCCGCGATGAGAGTCGACCGTGTACACGCTGAGATTCAAACGGTTCGCGATCTCTTTATTGGTTCTGCCCTCGGCGATTAACTGCAGCACCTCGCGTTCGCGATTGGAAAGCAGGTCGGCGGGATCGGTGACGTCTTTTCTGTAGTCGTTAAGGAGGGCGCCGGAGACCGCGGGGCTGATATAACCATCTCCGCGCGCAACCGAACGCACAGCGTTCAATAATTCCGTATCGATTGCATCCTTCAGAATGTAGCCGCGCGCTCCCGCACGCAGAATCTCCCGAACGTAAACCGCCTCTTTGTGCATACTGAGCACAAGAATCTTCAACCGGGGGTTCGCCTCGACCATGCGGCGGGTGGCTTCGATGCCGTTTAGTTCCGGCATTGCCACGTCCATGACGACAACGTCGGGGCGAAGCCTTTGCACCAGCTCAACGGCTTCCCGTCCATTTCCAGCTTCACCAACAACCTCAAAATCCTGTTGACCAGACAGAATGAGCTTCAATCCCTGCCGGACTATCGTGTGGTCGTCGGCGAGCACGATTCTTATGCCTCGATCGGACACGCTACCTCGATCTCCACTCCTTTACCTTCTGCGGCATTTACTTTCAGACTTCCACCGCACCCGTGCGCCCTGGTATGCATTCCGGCAAGGCCTAATCCACCCGATAGGGGCCTGCTGTTCGTTATTGCGAACCCTTTGCCATTGTCGCGGATTTTCATTGCGATGCTGTTGTCGCGTTTGCCGAGTTCAATGGAGACATCGGTCGCATTTGAGTGACGCGCTACGTTAGTCAGGGCCTCCTGAGCGATGCGAAACAGTGCGGTTTCCGTTTCGTCGGGCAATCGCTGACCTTGCAGGTTGCTGTCGTACTTTACGTGCACGCCGGTACGTAGAGAGAAGCTATCCGTCAGGGACCGCAAGGCGGCGTCAATTCCGAAGTCGTCCAAAATAGTTGGACGCAGCAACTGAGACATCTCACGCACGTTTTTGATCGCCCCATCGACCAGCTGCATACAGTCGTCAACGCGGCTCTGATCGGCAGTATACGAACGAAGGGCGGATAAATTGGCTTTCACCGCGGTAAGCGCCTGTCCGAGCTCATCGTGCAGTTCATGTGAGAATCGGCGCGCGACATCTTCCTGAGTTTCCAGAAACTGATACTGCATCGCAGTGAGTTCCTGCGCCTGCCGCTCAAGCCGCGAGAAAACTCCCGCTGAGGCCCGCACTGCCCACACAGCACAAACCAGAGACAGCCCAACGCAGGAGCAAAAAATCCAGAGATCCCAGCGAAGAAGGCCATGGCTTTCGAGGTAGAGACTCTCCCGCAGCAACTCGGCTTGCTCGTACGCACTTTGCAGGGCTGTACCCATTTCGGCCCTGGACTGAGCCAGCTCGCTGAGTATCTCCTCGCGTTTTACAACATCACGCCGACGTGCGAGAGTGACCCACCTGGCGTTAAGGTCGGCCTGATCCTTCTCGATTTCATCGATGGCAGCTTTGGCGAGCGCCTGACGATGCGCGAAGTCTTCCGTATAGACATCGATGCGGTGAACGGTGCGAAGTGCAACCAGCAGCGCGGAAAAGAGAAGCAACGCCGAGACGCCAAAGCCAACGATCAGCAAGCGCTGTAGGTGAGAGCGGGTAATGGACTCCGTTTGCTCCACGATGACGATTTTTTCATTAATAAGTCAAAGTCGCTATCCCTGAAATCCGGGATACAGATTCGCGGACCGCAGTGATGGTGCAAAACCGCCCCAAAGGCGAAATTAGAGTTGTGAGCGGCGCGGACATCAAAGCCAAAATAGACGGGCCACAGATGACGAGACGAGCACAATCCAAAGGAGAAGAAACACCCATGAAAAATCTTTTTAGATCCGCTGTTCTAACCGCTGTTGCGGTTCCGTTCCTGGTAGCTGCCCCGGCGCCAAAAGCTCAGAACTCAACTGCACAGTCGACGGATACCACCCAGACGACCGCGACCACAACTACCAAGAAGACCCACAAGCATCACAACAAGAAAAACAAGGGTACGACCGAGAGCAGCACGACCGAGAGCTCGACAACTGCTAACAAGTAAGCAACCGAGCAAGACGAACGAGTAAGAGAAAACAAATGAAAAACGTTTTGAAGAGCGCCGTTCTGATCGCGGCAGCGGTTCCGTTCCTGGTGGCCGCACCCGCACCGAAGAAAGCTCAGAACTCAGCTCAGCCTGCTCAGCAACAGTCCGCAACACCTGCAAAGGCGAAAACACACAAGAAGCACGTGAAAAAAGCCCAGAAAAACGGCGCCGAAGCACAGAGCAGCGCCGCAGGCCAGACGAATTCTTCGCCGGCGAAGTAACCAACACCGCTTCGTCCGACGGGCCCGGGTCCTTCAGGGATCCGGGCCTCTTTT
>JAFARV010001022.1 GCA_019245255.1 Acidobacteriaceae bacterium
TAAGCCGGCGCCAGTTCCCGAAAAAGGGGAAACCGGGCGTGAGCACGTAGACGGCTGGGGAAGTGTCCGGATTTTGAGAATTCTGCGGCAGGATGGTGGTGACGTACTCGCCTAAAGCGTTGGAGGCGCCCACGCCGATGTGATCAACGTAGACTCCACCTCCTCTTAGCGGCCCGCTTTCAATCGCTTCTGGCACAACCAGCGTCACGGCGGGAGGAGTCCGATCGTAGTTGATGTTGATTCGAAAGAGCGTGGGAAGTCCTTGGCCCAAGTCACGGCCATGTAGATAGATATAGGCTTGGCCTGCGCCCGAAAGAGGAGATGCCATCATGACCGAGCCGGTCATAGTACCTATAGAGTTCGGGTAGCCTCCGAATGAGCCTCCATACCCTGCGGTTACAACTCGGTAAAAGCGATAGCCGCTCGGAAGAGACCCGAGTGCTTGGCCGCGCGCCCGGCTCGGTGCAATCAACGATACGCCGGCAAGCGTACCCCCGATCGCTTTTACAAAATCGCGTCGGGTACGTTTCTGTGAAGCAGCATTCATTGAGTTATCTCCGCTGACCTGACCTGGTATGTGCACTTGGACGCCGAGCGTGGGGAGTCACTATATCATGCAATCGCCCGTCCGAGCGCTAGCGAGCGGCTAGCCGGCGGCGCAGCCGGAGCACGCCAAAGATTGCGAAAAGGCAGCCCAGCACCGGCACCGGACCCGCCGGTTCTGGCGTCACAACGTTCTTATCGATGGCGACAGTGCCGGATCCTTGCCAGTCGTAACAGGCATCCAGCGAATCCGGGCAAATTCCATATGGGTTCGTATAGCTCCTGCCGCTCAAACTGTATCCATACAAGAATTGCGGGAGGCCTTGGTTAAGCGTGATGTAAGAATCCGGCGTTCCGCTGGCGACATCCTTGCTGTTTTCGATCAAAAACGCAAAACTCTGCAAAGCGCCGGTACCGCTGACGGAAATGGGGCTTAAGTAAGACGTATCTGCCAGCGAGTAGGCGGTGAAAAAGTTAAATGTGTAGGCAGCCGGAACAAGAGTGCTGCTGCTATAGGAGAAGGAGCCGTTGTAAGAATCGCCGGCAAGCGGGCCCGCCGTCGCCGTCGCGGTGAAATAGACTGTAACTTCGGCGGCCTGACTCACACCCAAAAGCAGTAACAAACTCAGACCGAGATAACCGGCAATTGTCGCGCAGCGTAAACGTGTCATGGAGCTATGATAGAGAACTATGCAGAGGAAGGAAAGCTGGCCAAACCTCGCTCGACTTAGTCCGCCGCTTCTAGAACTCCCAGCCGAAACCGAGCAGCTTCTGCAGAAGGGCCCGGCTCGAGTTTGAGTTCGAAGGCTGTTGCGCTGCGATAAGTGCGGCCCAGAGGAGTTCAGCTCTTTTTGATTTTGTCTGTTCCGCACCCAGGTTTCCGGGTAGTCGCTCCTGCAACTCATTCGGAACAATGTTATGGATCAGATTCTCGTATAAGTCGTGAACTCGTGGATCGTTCGGATCGCTATCCAACTCGAGGCGCCCACGCTCTGTTGAGTAATCGTAGAATTCTTTCTGCACCGGCCCCACGACTTGGGAGGTTAGCGGTAACCAGTGCGCGTAGGCTCCCAATTTGCTGTCTTCGAGGCGCAGACCCAAAACGTGAAAAGGCGCTTTGTTGAAGTTGAGGTACTCGAATACGACTTCGTCTGTGGCAAATAGTACGTAAGGGCGCCCAGGTGCGCTCGAGGACTTGAGCATCGAGATCATGTCGTGCCGGTCACCGTATATCGCGGCAAGATCGTCTTGTCGCATCCAGTCGTTCGTGCCTCGGTATCCGATGCTCACCAGCATGTTGAAGAAGTCGACGGAAGAAGTCAGCCCGTTTCGAATGATGTGAGTATCGTCTGTGAACCGGCCACTGGGATCGACGACGATCAGCGGAATGTGCCAGGCTTCTTCATAAACGGTGCCCATTTTGCCTTGAAGCAGGCCGTGCGCTCCGCAATATTCGCCATGATCGGATGCAAATATGATTACCGTGTTGTCGACTACGTTATCGGGCAAGGAATGCAGTGCCTCGAGCACTCGCCCGATCTCGCCATCAACAATCTGCATGACCTGCGTGTAGCTGTCAAAACCCCGCTGCCAGTAGCTGAAAGGCATTTTTGCGATGCCAAGTTGTTGCGTATTCTGACCCGGATACGGCTCAATGCTGGGCGTATCCTGCGTCGGGTTGTCGCTGGCGCCGCCCCAGACGCCTTGCGCGAAATCGTGCATAAAGAGGTGAGTGGATGGCTTATTGTCTTTCAGATCGTCGTGTGATTCCCAATTGGGCGGGAGCGTCGGGTATCCGTAAAATTTTGGCGATTTTAGCTCGTTCGTGTCCCACGACACGGCGGGAGGATTTTTCTCTGTGCCATAGCCGGCCTGCATTTGGTGCCAGCCATCCGGATTGGTCGCGTCAGAAGCGAATAAGTCGGCGACGGTCTGAAATTCCGTGCCGGCGGGAAAGAACTCACGATCGTGAGGATTGATTAGGCTCACGGTCAAGCACCAGGGCTCGTTCAGTGGCGCCTGCTCAGTTAGCCAAGTTACTGCCTGCGACGCGGAGTAAGCGTCGTTGTGAAAGTCCGGTTCCTGTCCATAGGTCCCCTGAAGATTGAACCCTGTCGGATCGTAATAGGTCATGAAATCAAAGCCATAGTTATCCAGCGAGTTTGGTTGATTCGGAGGTATGGACACGTGCCACTTTCCAATGTAGGGAGTTAGATAGCCGTTTGAGCGTAGCAGCTTGCCGTAAGTTGGATAAGCCGGATTCAACGGTGGCTGGAGTTTAGGCGCCGATTGTTGCGGAGAGGATGTAATGGTGGTGAACAACCAGGTCTGCTGAGAATACAATCCGGTGATCATGACGCCTCGGGACGGTGTACAGGCGTTCGCCGCATTGTGATACTCCCCGAACTTTACACCGCGCCTCCACAAGCTGTGGACGTGCGGCATGTACCTCGCCAGGAATTCGCCTGGGTGTTTAATGTGGTCCGGAAATACTGTCGGGTACCGTAACTCATCCACCAGAATGAAGAGAATGTTTGGCTTGTCTCCGGGCGCCGGGCTGAGTTCCGGGATACCTTGAGCTGATGCCTTGTGTAGACCGGCAAAAACTCCGCCTGCTACAGCGGTTGTAGTTTTCAGAAAGTCTCTGCGCTTCATATATGTCTCCTCGCTTGAGAGCCTAATGATTGTACAAGAAAAAAAGAGCGGTGAAACTTGCCGCCGTATGCCAACTCATTCACCTCGGTAACCTCGATAATCGCGTGCCGGGCTGGAACGCCGGCGCGAGGCCGAACGAGGGTTGTTGAGTCAGAAAGGATGCCACCCAATGCAGCATGCACATGATAGCTGCGGCGCAGCAGATCAGTTCGATCGGCTATGGATGAAGTGACCGGCCCCAAGTGACGTTAACACGCACTTCACGGCGACGAGCTCTTCTTGGCTCAATCACATCGAGGGCCGCTTTGCCGAGATCACACGGAAAGGACTCCGCCGCGAAACATTCCACAGCTTCCGCGCTCGGCAAACGCATTGAGTGCCGCAGATCGTTCGAGGATCAGCACATGCGCAAATCAGGGTTTTTGCAAG